>JAZGEV010000001.1:0-19408 GCA_036478895.1 Flavobacteriaceae bacterium
AATATTTAGGAAAACAAATCGCCTCCATTCATAATTTAGGATTTTATTTATGGCTAACAAGAGAAGCTCGCAAGCATATTATTGCAGGTGATTTTACGACTTGGAAAAACAAAATGGTAAAACAAATGAACAATCGTTTATAAAAAAATTACAATTAAACATTGAAGATATTAGATAAATACATACTTAGTAAATACTTTAAAACATTTATTTTTACGGTGGTGTTATTATTACCTATTGCTATTGCTATTGATATCTCAGAAAAAATACACAAATTTATAAAACATGAAGACTTAACTATTTGGGAGATTGCAAAAGATTACTATTTTAATTTTGCCATCTATTACGCCAATACTTTTATGCCATTGGCTTTATTTATTGCTGTTATAATGTTCACCTCAAAATTAGCAAGTAATACTGAAATTATTGCAATGAATAGTGGAGGAATTTCATTTCCTCGGTTTGTTCGTATTTATTTTTTAGGTGCGCTCATTATTTTTGTTTTTGCCTTTTTTGCCAATCATTTTATTGTCCCAAAATCAAACAAAACCTACGAAAAATTTAAACGCGATTATTTAAAACATAGCAGTAGATTGGTAAATGAAGTGAAAAATGCAAGTATTCAATTAAATGATGAAGGCGACCTTATTTATATTGGCAACTTCAATTTTAGAAGTAACAAAGGTCAATATTTTACTTACGAACACTATGAGGATTCAAAGTTACACTATAAATTAATGAGTAGACGTATAAAATTCAATGAGAAAGATAGCACTTATACTTTATCAGATTATCATAAACGCTATATTTTAAACCAAAAAGATAGTGTTTTAAAAGGGAAACAATTAGATACTATTTTTGATTTTAAGCCCAGTGATATTCAAATTGCAGATTATCTAGCCAAAGAAATGACTTCATTTAAATTAAAGGATTACATCTTAAAATCAGAAAAAAGAGGGATTAAAAATCTAAACGAATATCGCGTAGAATTGTACAAACGTTCAAGTATGCCAACGTCTATTTTTATGCTTACAATTATTGCAGTATCACTTTCTTTTAGAAAAAAACGTGGTGGTATTGGTATCAATTTGGCATTTGGAGTTGCTATTGCGTTTATATATATATTTTTCATGAAAATATTTGAAGTTTTGGGCGCAGGCGCAACTGCCAATCCGTTATTAATGGTTTGGATTCCCAACTTTATTTTTGCTATTTTAGCATTAATTCTATACCTTAATGCAAAAAAACAAATTTAAAGATTTTCTTAAACTCCACTTTATTGTATTTATTTGGGGATTTACAGCTGTACTAGGAAAATTAATTTCTATAGAAGCCATACCTTTAACTTGGTTTAGAATTACAATTGCTTCTATTTTTTTGTTTGTATACTTAGGGTTTAAACAAGTTAGTTTTAAAATTAGTCCAAAAAAAATGTTGCATTATGCAATAGGTGGCTTTATAATTGGTTTACATTGGATCACTTTTTTTTACGCCATAAAAATCTCTAATGTTTCAATCACATTGGCAGCCATGTCAACAGGTGCCCTATTTGCCTCCTTTTTAGAACCCATTTTTTTTAAAACGAAACTGAAGCTTTATGAAATTTTATTATCTTTAATTATTGTTATTGGATTAATAATTATAAACAAAGTAAGTCCACAATATGGTTTAGGTATTCTAGTTGCTTTATTCTCTTCCTTTTTATCAGCATTATTTACAGTAATTAACGCTAATTTTATAAAAAATAACAATGCCAGTGTCATTACTTTTTACGAATTATTATTCGCCTCTTTACTCATTAGTATTGGCTTATTAGTTCAAAATGACTTTAGTTATGATTTCTTTAAATTATCTCAAAATGATTGGTTGTTTATTGGCATTTTAGGGACTGTTTGTACAGCTTACGCCTTAACTGCTTCAACCGAATTATTAAAAAAAATAAGTCCGTTTTCTATTATGATAACCGTAAATTTAGAACCAGTCTATGGTATTATTTTAGCACTTTTAGTTTTTAAAGACAGTGAAAATATGAACCCGGCTTTTTATTATGCATCAATCCTTATTTTATCTGTTGTTTTACTTAACGGATATATCAAATCTAAAAACACATCACACGAAAGTTAATAAATAAATGCTTTTTTTAAGAGATAAGTGCGCAATTTTATATAATTTCGTTTACCAAATCAACTATATAATATGGAATATTTAGATTTCGAAAAACCAATTCAAGAACTAGAAGAGCAATTAGAAAAATGTCTTAATTTAGGGACAGAAAGTGAGATAGACATTACTACAGCTTGTACTCAAATTGAAAAGAAATTGATTGATGCTAAAAAAAGTATCTATAAAAATTTAACACCTTGGCAAAAAGTTCAACTTTCGCGTCACCCAAACAGACCTTACACCTTAGACTATATAAATGCTATTACAAATGGTACTTTTATGGAATTTCATGGTGATAGAAACGTTAAAGATGATAAAGCTATGGTTGGTGGATTAGGTAAAATTGGAGACCAAAGCTATATGTTTATTGGGCAACAAAAAGGCTATAATACCAAAACACGTCAATACCGTAATTTTGGAATGCCAAACCCAGAAGGTTATCGAAAAGCCCTTCGCTTAATGAAAATGGCAGAGAAATTTAGCATCCCAGTAGTAACTTTACTAGATACGCCAGGAGCTTATCCTGGAATGGAAGCTGAAGAAAGAGGTCAAGGAGAAGCTATTGCACGTAATATCTTAGAAATGACGCGTTTAAAAACACCTATTATCACTATAGTTATTGGAGAAGGCGCTTCTGGTGGCGCATTAGGTATAGGAGTTGGTGATAAAGTATTAATGCTCGAAAACTCTTGGTATTCTGTTATTTCTCCAGAAAATTGCTCATCCATTTTATGGCGTAGCTGGGAACAAAAAGAGATTGCAGCTTCTGCTTTAAAATTAACTGCAGAAGATGGTAAACGCTTAAAAGTCATTGACGAAATAATTAAAGAACCTTTTGGAGGCGCACATGCAAATCGTGAAGAAACTTTTGAAATTGTCAAAAATGCCATTGTAAAGCAATATACCAAATTACAAAAACTAACCATCGAAAAACTAATTGAAAATAGAATGAATAAATACCTAAGTATGGGTGTTTACAAAGGATAATATTATTAACTAACTAAATATTAAAACATGGATTTAACAGCCTTAGTATCAATTGTAGGAGGAATTATTGCAGCAGCAGCATTTATCGTTTCAAAGAAACCAGATGCCAAAGAATACATCGATAAAATTGCACCATACCAAGGTATAATTGGTATTGTATTATTAATTTGGAGTGTAAGAAATGGGCTTAGCTTTTTCTCTCATTTTTCGTTAAACGGATTAATTATTAGCGGATTACAATTTGTTGTAGGATTTTTATTAGCCTATAGCCTACTTTCTCAATATTTATTTAGTAAAAGTGACGAAGCAAAAGAAAAAGGACAATTGGTAAGACAAAAATTGGTACAATATCAAGTGCCTGCAGGTTTAGCTCTAATTGTTGCAGGCGCATTGCGTTTATTTGGTTTGTTTAATTAATAATAAACAACCTCGTCCCAAAGGTACGAGGTATTAAAGATTCCTTTTTTATTTCAACGCAGAATCGATGAATTAAACCCACAAACCCCTCTAAAAATCGTGGTTAGCTCAACTAACTACGCTAAAAAAAGCGTGGAGTTTCACTAAGTCAATAGAATGTCAAAAATATTAGATCCAAAACAAATATATAAAGCCGATAAGGCTACTATTAAAAAAAACGCCATAGGCTCCATAGATTTAATGGAACACGCCAGTGACGTTTGTTTTAATTGGATTCATAATAGATTGCAAGGAAACCCTTTACCCATACATATAATTTGTGGTACTGGAAATAATGGTGGTGACGGTTTAGTGATTGCCCGAATGCTTAAAAAACACGGTTACAATTCAAAAACCTATATTGTAAATTGTGATAATAAAAGGTCGGAAGATTTTTTAACCAATTACAAAAGATTAAAAGAATTAGGTGATTGGCCTACAATGATAAACAGTAAGAATGACTTACCGTTAATTCATGAGAATGCCATGGTGATTGATGCCATTTTTGGTATTGGCTTAAACAGTTCTCCTGCAGGCTTACTTAAAGAAACCATTCAACACATCAATCAATCCAAAGCCTATGTATTATCAATTGATTTTCCTTCGGGATTATTTCCCAACAAACCAGTAACTGATCCAGAATCGGTTGTAAAAGCATTTCAAGTTTTAACGTTTCAAACACCTAAATTGGCATTTTTGCTACCCGATAATCAACAATATTGTATTAATTGGGAAGTTATAGATATTCATTTGGATGCCGAATTTATAAGCAAACAAGAAACAGATTTTTACTTAACCGAAAAACAAGATATTCTACCTATTTATAGAATGCGAAGTAAATTTTCTCATAAAGGAACTTACGGCCATGCTTTACTTATTGGTGGTAGTTTTGGTAAAATTGGCGCTGTAACATTAGCGTCAAAAGCAGCCTTAAAAATTGGAAGTGGCTTAGTTACCGCCTACATTCCAAAATGTGGCTATCAAGTTCTACAAACATCTATTCCTGAAGTTTTGGTAGAAGTAGATACTGAAAATACATTAGAGCATTTTAATTTTAAAACAAAGCCAACAGTCATTGGTGTTGGTATTGGCATGGGAACAAGTCCAAAAACAATCACTGGTTTTAAAACTTTTCTTAAAAAAAATAAAACACCTTTAGTACTTGATGCAGATGCCATAAACATTCTTTCTAAAGACAAAACACTTTTAGAAAAACTTCCCGAAAACACTGTTATAACACCGCATCCAAAAGAACTAGAACGCCTAATTGGCACTTGGAAAAATGATTATCAAAAGCTTGAAAAAATTCAAAAATTTAGCTTAAAACATAAATTAATTCTATTGGTAAAAGGCGCACATACAATTATCGCTTTTAACGGAAAATTATATTTTAACACCACCGGAAATCCTGCTTTAGCAACTGCTGGAAGTGGCGATGTGCTTACTGGAATTATTACTGGCTTTATCGCTCAAGGCTACAACCCAATGGAAGCTTGTGTTTTTGGAGCGTATTTACACGGCTCAACCGCAGATTTGGCAATGCAAAATATGGTTTATGAAACTTTTACCGCTAGCGATATTATTCATTATTTACCCAAAGCTTTTATAGATTTGTTTGCACGTAAACAATTGCCAAATAATCCCGAAAAGTAATACCGCACTCTTTTAATAAACAAAAGGAATCAAGCGAAATGATTTTTCTTTATATGTTTTATATTCCTTACCAAATTTTTCAGATAAAAAACCTTCTTCCATATAAATTTTTAGAATCAATACTGTTGCCAGAATTACATATACTACAAAACGACTTATTTCAAAATTGACAACAACCGATATTCCAAAAAACAACAACAAGCCACTATACATGGGATTTCTTATCAATTTATACGGTCCTTTTACAACCAAATTTGCAGAATTTTTAACTTCGGGCTGCACATTAAAATTACCCATTTTCATTACTACAATTCCCCACAATCCTAACAGTAAACCAAGCAACTGTAACATTAACCACAAATTTGACGTTACTAAATTTCCAGCAAAAGCAAAATACACGAAACAAGAAAACTGAATAATGACTAGTAGTAATGATTTTGTTGACATTCTTAAAATTTGACAATTATTGTTTTATCACAAAAATAAAAAAAAATTAATGAAATAAGTAGATAGTTATGCGTCAAAATAGGGCAAATACACACTTAAATAAAAAGGATCTGTTTTTTTAAAGAAAATCATATTATTTGTAAAAACTGTAATTAAAATCAAATGTCATTCCTGCTTTCGCAGGAATGACAGTAAAAATTAAAAGTATGAGTTTGCTCTATGCGTCAAAAAATAGTGGCTAAAGTTTAATAATAAGTTTTAAACTATCAATGTTTACAACTTTAATTGACAATTTTACATTCTTATTACATTTCCTTTAACTTTGTATTATTAAAACAAAACCAATGCGTAAACTATTTTTATTATTAAGTGTTTTAACACTACTTTCATGCGAAAACCAAAACAAAGACATCCTTAAATTAACCTTTTTACAACTTAATGATGTTTATGAAATTTCGGCATTGGAAAATGGTAAAGTTGGCGGATTGGCGCGTGTTGAAAATTTACATCAGCAATTAATAAAAGAAAACCCAAATACCTTGCTTTTTATGGCAGGTGATTTTTTAAATCCGTCTTTAATTGGTACGCTCAAACAAAATGGTGAACGCATTAAGGGTAAACAAATGATTGATGTAATGAACGCCATGAACTTTGATTTAGTAGCGTTTGGAAACCACGAGTTTGATTTAAAACAAAAGACATTACAAAAACGTTTGAATGAATCTAACTTCCAATGGATTTCTACCAACGCCATGGCAAAAGACAAACAAGGGAAAATTACACAATTTTATGTTGAAAAAAATCAAATTAAAAAAGCCATTCCAAGAACGATCACTTTTAGTTTTAAAGCGGACAATGACTCCATTGTTAAAGTTGGTTTTATTGCGCCTTGCATCAACTCCAACCCAAAAGAATATGTTGATTATGGCGATTTTTATGAAGACTCCAAAAATGCATTTAATAAATTAAAAAACAAAACTAATTTCGTTATAGGTTTAACGCATTTACAACAAAATCAAGATGAGATGCTAGCAAAAATGCTACCTGAAATTCCTTTATTAATGGGCGGACACGAGCATACCAACAGATTAATTCCCATAGAAAATTGTAACATTGCAAAAGCTGATGCCAATGCCAAAACAGTGTATGTTCATCGTTTGGAATATCATACTATTACTAAAAAATTAACAATTACATCGGAATTGATTCCCATTAACGAGCAAACAGGAGAAGATGAAAAAGTTGCAACTATTGTTAAAAAATGGGAGGACTTAATGACTGTAAAAATAAAAGATGTATTAGATAAGCCAACAGAAATAATTTATAATGCAATAACGCCTCTTGATGGACGCGATACACCAACCAGAAGCACACAAACTAATTTAGGTAAAATCATTGCAAAAAGTATGGCATTTAGCTATGACAATAAAGTAGATTGCGCATTAGTAAATGGTGGCTCAATACGCATTGACGATCAATTAACTGGCAACATAACAGGCGTGGATATTTTTAGAGTTTTACCTTATGGAGGCAAAATATTGAAAGTGAAATTACGTGGCAAACATCTAGAAAAGGTATTACAATATGGCAAGCTTAAAGCTGGCTCTGGAGCTTATTTACAACGTTACAATGCAGTACAAAAAAATAAAAAATGGCTCGTTAACAACAAACTTATCGAACAAAACAAAATATACACCGTTGCTTTTAGTGACTATCTTTTAAAAGGCTACGATATTTCTTTTTTAAACGAAAAAAATAAAGATATTATCAGTATTTATACGCCTACAAAAGAGGACTTAAATTTTGATATTCGTAAAAGTGTAATTGCTTATATGAAGACAATAAAATAACAATTTACTTTTCAACTTCCAACTCAAAAAAAGCAATTTTTTGTTCGCCTGATGATTTTTTATATGCTCTAAACATACCTTTGGTATTAAAATTCCAAGCTATATTTCCCTTCTTATCTAGAACAATTAAGCCGCCTTTTCCTTTTAGAGAGGCAATGTTTTCATGAATAACTTTTTGCGCGGCTTCTTTTACCGTTGCATTGGTATACTGCATTAAACTAGAGACTTCATGAGCTGCCAAAGTTCTTATAAAAAATTCACCAGTTCCAGTACATGAAACGCCACACGTCTTATTATTGGCATATGTACCAGCGCCAATTATAGGCGAATCCCCTATTCTACCGAATTTTTTATTGGTTAAACCTCCTGTGGATGTTCCAGCTGCAATATTACCTTGTTTATCTAATGCAACAGCGCCAACAGTACCGTACTTTTTAAATTTCTTAGTGCTTGTTTTTAAAGCAATTTTACGTTCATTTTCCTGTACTTTTAGCAAATAATCATGCTGTCTTTTGGTATAAAAATAAGTGTCATTTTCAAATTCAATCTTATGTTGTTCGGCAAATATTTCTGCGCCTTTTCCAGATAACAATACGTGTTTTGTACTGTCCATAACCATACGTGCTAAAAAAATTGGATTCTTTATATTACTTACACCAGCAACTGCACCTGTATTTAAAGTATTTCCATCCATAATAGATGCATCCATTTTGTTTTTTCCTTGGTTATCAAAAACAGAACCTTTCCCTGCATTAAATAGTGGTGAATTCTCTAGTATGGAAATAGTTTGTTGTACGGCATCCACACTATTACCACCATTTTCTAATATGGAACAGCCTTTTTCTAGAGCTTTTTGTAACATTAGCTCATATTGCTTTTTCTTTTCTTCAGGAAAAACTCTTGGTGTAATATAACCTGCGCCACCGTGTAAGACTATGGCATAAGGTTTATTTTTAACTTCATTTGAGGTTTCTTTTTTGCAACTAAAAGAAATCAGTACCATAAATATTAGTGCAATAAATAGTGTGTATTGTTTCATAATTTAATTATTTTTCAGACTAAAATGTCCTTTTTTAAAAATTCTTTTCCCTTTATAATTAAGCAGTTCTACAGTAAACCAATAATCGGCTTCGGTCATTAATTGCTGCTTATACTTTCCATTCCAACCCAAGCCTTTTGGATCTATTTTAGCGACAGCTTTACCGTATCTATCGTAAATTGTAAGCATAGAAATTGTGTGATATTCGTTGCAAATTGCATTGATATTATTTAAATTCCAAGTATCGTAATGACCGTCATCGTTTGGTGTAAAAAATTTAGGATAACTTAAAATATGAATTTCTTTGTGGACCATACCACATCCGTTAAGGTCTTTTACAGTCACAGTATGTGAGCCATACAATAAACCAACAAATGTATTTTCCGATTGAAAATAAGTAGCATCATCTACTTGTAAAAGGTCAAGATCTATTGCATATACATAGTTACCACTTCCAATAACTACAATTAAAATACTTACACGTTCAGGATTGGTTGTATCGGCAAAAACAACATGGTCAATAATTGGTATACTAGATGGCAAAACAGTTATGGTTCTTGAATCTACACATAAATCATCATTATAAACTTCTATAGTATAATCTCCTATTTCATTAATATTGATGGTTGGTGTTGTTTCTAATGTTGACCAAAGAAATGTATAATTAACCAGGTCATTCTGTTCAATATTGGTATTTAATTCAATATTTGTAGGATATGTATTGGTACAATAATAAATAACTTCATCTACAAAAGCAGGCTCATCGTTTTCAAAAACAACGGATTCTTCTACATAAAATTTTTTAGTTTGCTTACAATCAAATGGATTGGTAATTTCCACACTATATTCGCCAGCTTCATTAATGGCAATACTTGCGCCAGATTCACCAGTTGACCATAAAAAAGTATAGTCCGCAATGTCATTATTTTCAAAATTTACATTTAAATCAATCGTATTTGGATAGGAATCTAAACAGTAAATTATGTTTTCTTCATCTACATAATTTGGTTCGGGATTTTCAAAAAACAGAATAACATTAATATCAAAAGATCCAATGTAAAAACAAGCCTCATTCGTTTTATTTATTCTATAACTAATCACTTCTGTAAGTGTTGTGTTTGTATAGGTTTCACCTATTGGATTGACTTCCAAAAACGCATCTAAACCTGAACCGTAATAGGCTATTTCCACATCTGCATTACCTGCTAAAAGTATGGCACTTTGGTTTAAAAAACTAAAAGTAGCTACACCATCAAAATCACATAAATACAAAGATTCTGGTGTTTGAATTTGAATGGATGCCACGTGATAATTTTGTTGTTTTGCACAACCATTAACAGTTGAAATCACTACCGAGTAATCTCCATCAGTATCAATGTTCAAAGTAGTTGTTGTTGCGCCAGTAGACCACAAATAGGTAAAATCATCATTGTTATTATTGTCAAATTGTGGTCCTAAATCTATAGTTTGATTAATACTATTGAGACAATAATTAGAGGTTTGGTTATCGACAAAATTAGGTTCTGGATTGGTAAAAAAAGTATCAACAGTAATCTCAAATGTCCCAATATAAAAACAGCCATCATCTGTTTTATCAAGCCGATACCATATAGTTTGTGGATTTGAGATATTGGTATAACCACTTTCAATTTCATTGGAAATCAAATTAGCATCATTAAAATTTTCGTAATAGGAAACAATAGTACTGGTATTATTTCCAATTAAATACGTATTTTGATTAGAAAAATCAAAACTAGCAAAGCCAGAATCATCACATATAGTTAGCACATTTGATGAGCTAGTTTCCAACAAAAAAACAACTAATTCAATTTCATAAACACTAAAACATTCGGTAATATTATCAACCATTCTTACAAAAACAATACCGTTAGTAGAATTGAACGTTGCTGGGTCTGTTATTGCATTAACTCCTATTTGCGCATCACTTATTGTACTATAATAACTTACAGTAACATCTTGACCATTAATTAAATTCACTTCATTTTCTTGCAAGTTAAAAGTATAGGTATATTCTCCTGGATTTGCACAACCTTCTAAAAGCGAATCAAAACCTGTTGGCGCTTCGTTGAAGGAAGCTGTTCCTGTCCATTCTAATGAAAAAGGGCTATTTCCAACGGGACGATCAATACACAAATAATAAAATTCACCTGCTGTAACGGTTAATTCTTGCACAAAATTATTACCATCGGGTCCAGGACCTTCAAATGTATCTGTTTCGGAACTATTCATTCCTGTTAAATTACTGGCTGAATTTGCTGCAGATGGATTTGTAGTAGAGCAACGAATTGTAGAAACAAATTCATCACAGGCAACATTTGGTCCAAAAATAAAAAAATCATAATCTTCGTTTATGCTTGTACTATTTGGCGTTAAAACAAAACCTAGAGTACCGCTAACGGCTACATTTAATTTAAACCAAACAGAGGTATGCTCACCTGAGCCACAGCCACTATTACCTGTAACTTCTTGAAAACCAAAGCCATTTACATCTAAATTTAAGGTACTATTTCCACAAATAACGATACTATTTACACAATCGTTTGGATCTTGCGAATAGAGATTATTTGAAATAAAAAGTAATATTAAAAAGAGGATCTTTTTCATAGTTACACAATAAAATACTTGGTAAATATAAGTATTTATAGCTTTACTAAATTTAACTCTGCCCCTTTTTTTAGCATAAATGCGTAAGCTTCATCATAATCATTTGCAATTTCACCATCCAAAATAGCTTCTTTAATGGCATCTTTAATTGTGCCTATTTCTCTACAAGGTTTTAAATTATAAGTTTTCATTATAATTTCTCCAGTAATTGGTGGTTGAAAATTACGTATTTGATCACGTGCCTCCACTTCAGTAATTTTGGCTCTAACGATTTTAAAATTATTGTGATATTTTTTAAATTTAACAGGGTTTTTTGTCGTGATATCTGCTTCGCAATGTGTGATTAAATCATCAATATCATCACCTGCATCAAAGACCAAACGACGCACTGCGGCATCGCCAACTTCGGTTGCAATTACAATTGGACGCGAACTTAAAAGTACAAGTTTTTGGACGTATTTCATTTTTTCGTTTAAAGGCATCTTTAAACGTTTAAAAATTTTATAAACCATTTTTGAACCTACAAATTCGTGTGCATGAAATGTCCAACCTGTGCCTTTTTCAAATTTCTTTGTGGGTGCTTTTCCAATATCGTGTAACAAAGCCGTCCAACGCAACCAAAGTTTGTCGGTTACTCTAGATATATTATCAACTACTTCTAGCGTATGATAAAAATTGTCTTTATGACCTTGTCCATCTATTTTTTCAACACCACATAAATTGGTTAATTCTGGTAAAAATTGGTGTAACAAATTGGTTTCCTGTAGTAATTTTAAGCCAACCGAAGGTTTGTCACTCAACATTATTTTATGAAACTCTGTAACGATACGCTCTTTGGTGATTATGTCTAATCGCTTAGCATTTTTTTCTATGGAATCTAGTGACTCTTGCACTATTGTAAAATTTAATTGCGATGCAAATCGTATGGCACGCATCATTCGCAAAGGATCGTCAGAATAGGTAATGTCTGGATCTAATGGCGTGCGAATTATCTTATTCTCCAAATCAGTTACACCATCAAACGGATCAATCAGTTCACCGTAATTATTAGCATTTAAACTAATTGCCATGGCATTAATTGTAAAGTCTCTACGGTCTTGATCGTCTTTTAAAGAACCTTCTTCAACCAATGGATTTCTACTATCTTTTGTATACGATTCCTTTCGAGCACCAACAAATTCAATTTCAATATCGTCAAAACGTAACATGGCAGTACCATAGGTTTTGAAAATTTGCACTTTAGGTTTTGACGGCATCAAAGAGGCTACTTTTTTTGCCAATTCTATGCCACTACCAACACACACAACATCAATATCTTTTGCATCGCCTCTTTTTAATATATAATCACGTACAAATCCACCAATTACATACGTTTCTAGATGTAATTGCTCTGCTGCTTTTGAAATAAATTCAAATGCAGCATGTTGTAAGGCGTTTTTATAATTTTTTGACATCATATATTTTGCGAAAATAACGTTTCACTATTTATAAATCTAATATTTGTTTATCGTTTGATAATTTGTTTCGTTTTGAATTTTTAAAACTTACGTAACACTTCGTCAAACACTTTTACAATACCTTCAAAATCATCGGTAGTAACCATGCGTAAACGGTATTCTTTAAAATGAGGAATCCCTTTAAAATAATTTGTATAATGACGTCTAGTTTCAACAATACCTAAGCGTTCACCTTTCCATTTAATTGCCATTTCAAGGTGTCTTTTTGCCATGTCAACTCGCTGTGCTATTGATGCTTTTGGCAGATGCTCTCCAGTTTTAAAGAAATGTTTTACTTCATTAAAAAACCAAGGATTCCCAATACTTGCTCTTCCAATCATTGCGCCATCCAATCCATAATCATCTCTCATAATCACTGCTTTTTCTGGCGTATCAACATCGCCGTTTCCAAAGACGGGAATGTGCATGCGTTGGTTGTTCTTAACTTCTGCAATGGGTTTCCAATCGGCTTCTCCTTTATACATTTGCGCACGAGTTCTGCCGTGAATAGAAATAGCCTTTGCGCCAACATCTTGTAAGCGTTCTGCAACATCAACAATTTGTATTGAGCTATGATCCCAACCCAAACGTGTTTTTATTGTAATAGGCAAGTTGGTATGTTTTACCATTGCTTCGGTTAACTTCACCATCAACGGGATGTCTTTTAAAATTCCAGCGCCAGCACCTTTACTAACTACTTTTTTAACAGGACACCCAAAATTAATATCAATAATATCGGGATTCGATTTTTCAACAATTTCAATGGTTCGTAACATAGAATCTAAGTTTGCCCCAAAAATTTGAATACCTACAGGACGTTCTTTATCATAAATATCTAATTTCATTGTGCTTTTAGCTGCATCGCGAATTAAACCTTCACTGGAAATAAATTCAGTATAAACCACATCTGCGCCTTGCTCCTTACATAACGCTCTAAATGGCGGATCACTTACATCTTCCATTGGCGCTAACAATAAGGGGAATTTCCCTAATTCAATATCTCCAATCTTTGCCATATCCTTTATAATTTATGGCACAAATTTAAGTAATTTTTTATATTTTTGTACATATAATGATGAAACGAATTACAATATTAACAGGTGCAGGTATTTCGGCAGAAAGCGGCATTAAAACCTTTAGAGATAGTAATGGTTTATGGGAAGGTCATGATGTTAAGGAAGTTGCCACACCAGAAGGTTTTTTAATAAACCCAAAACTCGTTTTAGATTTTTACAATCAACGTCGCGCTCAATTACTTGATGTAACGCCAAACGCTGCTCATAGTGCACTTGTTGAATTAGAAAAAAAATACAGTGTCAATATCGTCACTCAAAACGTGGATGATTTACATGAACGTGCAGGCAGTAAAAATGTATTACATCTTCACGGTGAATTATTAAAATCGAGAAGTACCGTTGACGATTCTTTAATCTACAATTGTAACGAGGCCATTGATATTGGCGATACGTGTGAAAAAAATTCGCAATTAAGACCGCACATTGTTTGGTTTGGTGAAGCCGTTCCAATGCTTGATGTAGCTATAGAAATTGTAGCAAAATCAGATATTTTGGTAATTATTGGCACATCAATGCAAGTTTATCCAGCGGCAAGTTTGGTGAATTTTGTAATGCACAACACGCCTATTTATTTTATTGATCCAAAACCTACTATAAATACATTGGATTATAACAATTTAACCATTATAAAAGCGACTGCTACACAAGGCATGGAACAATTAGTTAAACTATTAAGTTAAATGGTACGCTTATTGCAAAATACATAACAATGAAAAAAATAAGCATTCTTTTTATAGTCGTCTCTTTACTTTCGTTCACGATACATAAATATCACTTAAGTAATACCAAAGTTATTTATAATTCTGATAAAGAAACTATTCAAATAACCATGCGTTATTTTGTTGATGATATGGAAACAGCCATCAATACTAAAGAAAATTTAGCGATTGAATTGGGCACAAAAATTGAACATGATTCTACCGATGTTTTTTTAAATAATTATGTAAAATCTCACTTTAATATTCATATTAATGAAACCTTAAAAACGTATAACTATATAGGTAGAGAAATAGAAAAAGATATTATTTACCTTTATATAGAAGTAGAAAAAATACCAACAGTCCATTCTATCCAAATAGAGAATACGTTTTTATTAAGTGATTTTGACGATCAAAAAAATGTGATTAAACTTAGTATTAATAATAAAAAGAAGACTTTTATTCTTAAAAACGGGACACCTAAAAAGAGCATTTCGTATAAATAAATGTAACATTTTTAAATAATAGCGTCACATCTATACTTTATAATTCTTAAATCGATGTTAATTATACATTAATCGGTGTTTTTTATTGATTTAATTATTACTTTTGATTTTTAAACTAAACATCATATACTATGACTAAATTTATGACCATTGCACTTACTGTTTTATTCTCATTTACAGCTTTTGCACAATATCAAACAAAAGACACTGTAAAAGAAACTTCAAAAACGGGACATATTAATATTAATAAGTTTCGCCAACTAAAACAAGAGCTAGCGACACCAAACACATATCACACAGCATCTGGCGCACCTGGAAAAGATTACTTTCAACAAAAAGTGGACTATAAAATGGACATCATTTTGGATGATAAAAATCACAAATTATACGGTGAAGAAACCATTACTTATCACAACAATTCTACCGATAATTTAGAGTATTTATGGTTGCAATTAGATCAAAACATGCAAGCATCGGACTCAAAAACACCAGACATTAAAGCTGGTGGACCAAGTGTTTTGTATAGACCAAAACAATTTGCTCAACAATTTTTAGGTAAACCTTTTGATGGTGGCTTTAAAATAGAATTTGTAAAAGATAGTAAAGGTAAAGCTATGAATTATGTGATTAATCGTACTATGATGCGTATTGATTTAGATTCTCCTCTACAAGCTGGCGAATCTTTAGAGTTTAGTATAAAATGGTGGTACAATATTGTTGACCATACCATTGCTAGAAAACGATCGGGTTACGAAGTCTTTAAAAAAGATGGAAATAGTGCATTTGTAATTGCACAATTTTTTCCTCGTTTAGCCGTCTATAATAATGTAGAAGGTTGGCAAAACATGCAGTTTTGGGGAAGAGGTGAATTTGCCTTAGAATTTGGTGATTATGATGTAAATATCACAACACCAGCAGATCATATTTTAGATGGAACAGGTGTTATTCTTAACCGAGAAAAAATGTTAACTAAAAAACAATATAAACGTTATGAAAAAGCAACTAAATCGTTTGACAAACCAGTAATTATTGTAACTCAAGATGAAGCTATAGAAGCGGAAAAATCATTCTCAAAGAAAACAAAAACGTGGAAACTATCTGCAAAAAACGTTCGTGATTTTGCATTTGCATCCTCAAGAAAATATATATTAGACGGTCAAGCTGTAAAAATTGGAGATCGTACAGTAATGGCCATTTCTTTATATCCAAAAGAAGGAAATCCATTATGGGAAGAATATTCAACCAAAGTGGTTGCACATACTTTAAAATCATATTCAAAATCGTTGTTTGATTACCCGTATCACAAAGCCATTTCGGTTCACGCAAAAAGACAAGGTATGGAATACCCAATGATTTGCTGGAATTACGGAAGACCAAGAGCAGATGGAACGTATTCTGAAAGAACAAGAACAGGAATGATTGGTGTAATTACGCATGAAGTTGGACACAACTGGTTTCCAATGATTGTAAATTCAGATGAAAGACAATGGACTTGGATGGATGAAGGCTTAAATTCTTTTACCGAAATATTAGCAGAACAAACATTTGAAAAAGGATTTCCATCACGTGGTTTTCCAAAAGACATCGCATCTTATATGGATGGAGATCAAAGTAATATAGCACCAATAATGTCGCAATCAAACAATATTTACCAATTTGGTAGCAATGCTTATGCAAAACCTGCTGCTGGTTTATACATTTTACGTGAGGTTGTTTTGGGTCACGAATTATTTGACAAAGCTTTTAGTACTTACGCTAAAAGATGGAAATTTAAACATCCAACGCCAGCCGATTTCTTTAGAACAATGGAAGATGCATCGGCAACTGATTTAGATTGGTTTTGGCGTGCTTGGTTTTACACAACCGACTTTGTAGATCTTGGAATTAAAGGTGTAAAATCATATGTTGTAACAACTAAACCAACAGCTAGAGCCATAAAAATGGCAAAAGCATATGGTATGAAAGCTAGTGATTTTGGTCCAGTGATGTTTTTGGTTAATACCGAAAGTGACGATTACACACCAGATATGGCAAGTGTAAAAAATCCTTCTACAGACATTAAACTTTTAAAAGATTTTTTAGAAAAAAATTACACTGCAGAAGAACGAAAAACATTAAAAAATACCAGTAACTTTTACGAAGTTACTTTTGAAAAACCAGGAGGCATTCCAATGCCAATTATTGTAGATTATATTTTTGAAGATGGCACTAAAGACCGTAAAGTATATCCAGCACAAATTTGGCGTTATAATGACAAAGAAGTTAAAAAATTATATGCTTCAGACAAGAAAATAGCTTCAATAGTTATTGACTCAGAAGAATTAACGGCAGATGTTGACAAGAGTAACAACACATGGCCAAAAGAAGAAAAAGAAACAAAAATTGATGCTTTCAAAACTAAAATGAAATAGTAACATAACACATTAAAACTCAAAAAAAGCATCACAAATAGTGATGCTTTTTTTATACAAATACAATTTCTTTTACCGAAAATTCTTTAATTGTTTCATCTTCCAATTCAATTTGCAACAAACCTTCGTCTGTTACAGTACGTAATTTCCCCATAAAAAGATGACCGTTCAATGTTTTATACATTGCAGGTTTTTCAATTCTAAACAACACGGCTTTGTACGCGGTTTTGATTTTATCAAACGCTTTTTCGTGAATTAAATTCATGTTCTTTTTGATTGAAATAACAATCTCAGTTAACAAATCATTTATATCAAAATCTCTATTTAAAATTATTTTTAATGAGGTTGCATTGGGTAAATTATCAGGAAACTTAACTTGATTCACATTTAAACCAACGCCAACTATACTTTGCGTTATTCTGCCATTTTTAACCGAATTCTCTATTAAAATACCACATACTTTTTTATTACGTGACATTATGTCGTTTGGCCATTTTATCTTCACATCGTCTAAATACTGATTTAATACCTCATAAATAGCCTTTGAAATTGCAAAATTTAAATACGCTTTCTCACTAATTTTAAAATCAGAAAATCTAACTAACACACTAAATAATAGGTTTTTATCTTTTTTAGAATGCCAAGTATTACCCAATTGTCCTTTCCCATTTTTTTGATAATTAGCCTTAACAATACTATAATCCTCAACAGGTATCTTTAAAGCAAGTTGCTTTAAATAATCATTTGTTGAATCAATGGCATTAAGTTTGTATATTTTCATTTAATAAAAGAGAAAGCATTAACATATAATTTGTGAGTTTTCATAAAAATATGAAATATAAAATTAATACATTTGTAGCTAATACTAAAATTTGAATGGCAAAAAATAAAACAAGTAAAGACCAATTGATAACCTCAGTGATTAAAGGCATTGAAGCGGTTAAAGGAGAAAATATCACCATATTAGATTTAAGAGAAATTGAAAATACCGTTTGCGATTATTTTATTATCTGCGATGGTAATTCAAATACTCAAGTAAATGCAATATCGGGTTCAATTCAAAAGATTGTTGGAAAGGAAGCCCAAGAAAAACCTTGGCATGTAGAAGGTGAAGGCATTGCTGAATGGATTTTGATGGATTACGTAAATGTAGTTGTACATGTTTTTCAGAAAAATATCAGAGAATTTTACGACTTGGAATCTTTATGGGGAGATGCAAAAATAACAAGTATTAAAAGTACTTATTAAGATTAAAAGAAGAATGAGCGAAGAAAAAAAGAAAAATACAAAACCAACTAATCCAAAAAAGGGTTCAAAACAACAACCCAAAGAAGTTAAATTTAAATTAAACTTCTATTGGATTTATGCTATTATTTTTTCATTTATATTTATTTATATGATGTTAAATAATGAGAGCAAAAAAAATAATGTTAGTGCTACTGAATTTGAATCAATTCTGAATAAAAATGATATTGAGAAAATAAATTTAGGCATAAACAATCATTATGCAGAAGTTTTTTTAAAAAAAGAGACTAGAGATAATGAATCTTATAAAAAATATTTTCCTAAGAAAAAATTAATCCCTTACCAAAGACAACCAAACTTTAAATTTGTTTTTGGAGATCTTCAAAATTTTGAAAACCTTTTAGATACTTCTAAAAAAGAACATAATTTAGACTTTATAAAATCTAACCTTATCGTTGAAAACACATTTGGAGAAATCTTAATGAATTTTCTCCCTTTGTTATTTATGATTGCATTAGCAATCTATTTTATGAGACGTATGAGTGGTGGAAGCTCTGGTGGTGGCGGTGGACCAGGACAAATATTTTCAATTGGAAAATCGAAAGCTAAATTATTCGATAAAGATAATGACACCAAAACATCATTTAAAGATGTTGCAGGCCTAGAAGGCGCAAAAGAAGAGGTACAAGAAATTGTAGATTTCTTAAAGAATCCAGATAAATACACAAAACTTGGTGGAAAAATACCAAAAGGAGC
>JAZGEV010000002.1:0-19811 GCA_036478895.1 Flavobacteriaceae bacterium
TTTGCGGGTTTATGTTATCAGAGTTTTTAAAATCAACAATATAATTGTATTGTGGTTTAGCTCTATCGGGCATTATAGAAATTTTACCGTCTATATATATTATACCATCTCTAATTTCAAAAGTTTCACCAGCTGAAGCTACACAGCGCTTTACATAGTTAGTTTTTTTATCAATTGGTTTATAGGTGTATTCACCCGATTCATCATACCACATTGTTTTTAACGTATCTGCTGGCCAATTAAAAACAACAATGTCGTTTGTTTTTATTTTTTGCAAACCTGGTAATCTAAAATACGGAAACTGAAAAGGTTTCTTTTTAATATGTGATGGTAAATCTGTAAAAGGAATTGAATCATGAACCATTGGCAAAGCCAAAGGCGTCATAGGTGTTCTTGCTCCATAATGAAACTTACTTACAAACAAAAAATCACCAACTAATAATGATTTTTCTAGGGATGATGTTGGTATAGTATAAGGTCGCATAAAATACGTATGAACTAAGGTTGCAGCTACTATTGCGAATAAGATGGCATTTGTCCAGCTTGTTACATTTTTTAAGATCACATCATTGTCCTTACCAATATATTCCGTTTTTTTATCAAAATTCACATAAGCAGCAAATAAACCTAATGTAATTAGTGTGAAAAATGTATATCTCTTTTTACGATAATTGAAAACGTGCAGAAACTCATATAACAATATTAATATCATCACATTACCAACAA
Source organism: Flavobacteriaceae bacterium (assembly GCA_036478895.1). GTDB lineage: Bacteria > Bacteroidota > Bacteroidia > Flavobacteriales > Flavobacteriaceae > S010-17. Next base: position 727 of record JAZGEV010000002.1, read on the forward strand.
CTGGCACAAATAATAAAATTATCCACCATTTTGGACGTTCAATGATGTCCAATAATACAACGTAATTATAGATGGGCACATACGCTTCCCAAGATTTACGTCCTGCTTTTACAAACAATTTACTAAAAATTAACACACCAAAAATGGCAGAAACTAAAACTGTAAGTCCAAATATTTGTAAATAAGTCATTCTATTTATATTTTATAATAATTTTCTATTGGTAGATGATAATGTGCTTTTGTTACACTATTTCTATTTTAATTAAACCGATACTTTAATGATAAGCCATATTGTATGCTATTTGATAGTATATCGACGTCCATTGTTGGGCGAAAGGAAATGTTTGTATTAATTTTCCCATTTGGTAAATGTGCATCAACATTTGCCTCAACAATATTCAATACATAGATTCCAATAGCTATGAACATAGATAAATCACGATCTTTCTTATAGCCTTTTAAGCTCGATTCAATGGCGCTAATATCAAAATTTTCAAAATCGTGTGGTTTTCCTGCTAATTCTAATTTGTAAGCATTTAATAATTCTTTATATTTATTATCATTTCGTTTATAAAAATATACGGACGTACCAAGACCAGCGTAAATTACTGGAATCACCCAATATTTTTTATTAAATGCTTGCCCTAAACCAGGTAAAATAGCTGAATAAAATGTTGCTGTAGCTGGTGCTAACAGATTCATTTCAAAAGTATTCACGTCTTTTGGTGCGTTTTTAATGATTAATTCATCTGTGTCTTCTTGCGCAAAGGCTTGAAAACTAAAAATTAAAATAAATATGAAATATCTTAGACTCATTTCTATTTTATTTCAATAGTTTTTTAATACGATTAAAATCATCTTCGGAATCAAACGGAATAATAATTTGCCCTTTATTATTTGAAGATACTTTTATTTGTATTTTATTTCCAAAAAAACGATTTAAATCAATCAAACTATTTTTTACATAATTGGGCTTTGATGATACTTTAACAGGAATAATTTCTTTGTTATTTTGCTGTTTTACCAGACTTTCAGTTTGACGCACAGATAATTTTTCTTTTAAAATTTTCTCGTAAAACTCCAATTGTTTTTCAAGATTTTCAACGCTTAATAAAGCACGACCATGTCCCATAGTAATAAAACCGTCACGCATACCAGTTTGAACAATTGGATCTAATTTTAAAAGACGTAGAAAATTAGTGATTGAAGAGCGACTTTTACTAACACGTTTAGCCATTTCTTCTTGTGTTAGTCCAATTTCATCAATTAACCTTTGATAAGATAAAGCAACTTCAATTGGATCTAAATCAGCTCTTTGAATATTTTCAACCAATGCCATTTCTAGCATTTCTTGATCATCGGCTAAACGAATGTATGCGGGTATTGTAGTTTTACCAATTAATTTAGAGGCTCTAAAACGACGTTCCCCAGAAATTATTTGAAAAGAATTACCTTCCAGCTTCCTAACTGTAATTGGCTGAATAACACCCAACTCACTAATAGAACTTGCTAAATTTCTTAATTCTTCTTCGTTAAAAAAAGATCTAGGTTGGTACGGGTTTACAACAATTGAAGCAATATTTATCTCAACAATTGAACCAACTAACTTATCTGCATTTTTATCCTTAGCAGTATTTATATCGTTTGCAGCATTGTTTAATAAAGCAGATAAACCTCTACCTAATGCTTGCTTTTTTGTTGCTTTTGCCATTATTCGTTTCGTTTAAGGATTTCGTGTGCTAAATTAATATAATTAATAGCACCTCTACTTGTTGCATCATATGCAATGATACTTTCACCATAACTTGGTGCTTCGCCTAATTTTATATTTCTTTGAATGATTGTTTTAAAGACCATTTTATCAAAATGCTGTTTTACATCTTTTACAACCGAATTCGATAATCGCAAGCGAGAATCATACATGGTTAGTAATAAGCCTTCAATGTCTAAATTTTTATTATGTATTTTTTGAATGCTTGTAATGGTATTTATAAGTTTTCCTAAACCTTCCAAAGCATAATATTCGCATTGTATTGGTATGATTACTGAATCTGCAGCTGTTAAGGCGTTTAAAGTAATTAAACCCAATGATGGTGCACAATCTATTAATATATAATCGTAATCGTCTTTTACTTCTTCCAATGCTTTTTTAAGCATATATTCACGATCTTGCTTATCGACCAATTCAATTTCTATAGCAACCAAATCAATGTGAGCAGGAATGATATCAACATTTGGCGAATTTGCTTTAATAATAGATTGCTTTGCTGTTTTAGTGTGTTCTAGAACTTCATAAGTACCAGCCGTAATGTTCTCTATATCAATACCTAAACCAGAACTTGCATTGGCTTGTGGATCTGCATCAATTAACAATATTTTTTTTTCTAAAACGCCCAATGCAGCAGCTAAATTAACTGTTGTTGTTGTTTTTCCTACGCCTCCTTTTTGATTTGCTATCGCTATTATCTTACCCATTTATTCCTGTTTTTTGCAAACGCAAAATTACTATTTTTTTATTTAATTTTAGTGTTGTTTTTTTAGCCCTGCGTGTTTACTATTTTATCATTTTTAAAACGAAACACGAACCATTGCTCATTAAAACCGACTACTGATTACTGAACACTGATCTAATCACAAATTACTTCCGTTTCTTAGAACGAATCATTTCTTCTAACTTATCCCACATTTCTTGAGGAATATCTTCCAACATATTCATTTGCCCAGCGCCTTTTAGCCATTCGCCACCATCAATTGTAATAACTTCACCGTTTACATAAGCAGAAAAATCGGACATTAAATAGGCTGCCAAATTGGCTAATTCTTGATGTTCTCCAACACGACCAACAGGCACTTTTTTCTTCATATCAAATTTCTCTCTCAATTCGCCTGGTAAAAGTCGATCCCAAGCGCCTTTTGTAGGAAAAGGTCCTGGTGCAATTGCATTAAAGCGTATACCATACTTTGCCCATTCAACGGCCAAAGAGCGAGTCATTGCTAAAACACCAGCTTTTGCTGTTGCAGAAGGCACTACATATGCAGAACCTGTCCACGCGTAAGTTGTGACTATATTTAAAACAGTTGCTTGTTTTTGTTTTGTAGCAATCCAATGCTTACCAAATGCCAAGGTGCAATTTTTAGTCCCTTTTAAAACAATATCAATTATGGTATCAAATGCATTTGCAGATAAGCGTTCCGTTGGGCTAATAAAATTTCCAGCAGCATTATTCAACAAACCATCTACCTGTCCAAAAGCATCTATACTTGCTTTTAACATCGCTTCTACTTCACTATAATGACGCACATCGCATTGAACAGGCAATACTGTTCCACCAGTTTTTTCTTCCAATTCAATTTTCACTTTTTCAAGTTTTTCTATATTTCTAGATGTGATAACAACTTTGGCTCCAAGTTCTAAAAAATAAGTAGTCATTGCTTTTCCCAAACCGCTTCCACCGCCTGTAACAACAATAACTTTATCGCTTAAACTTCCATCTCTTAACATTGGTTTAGTATAATTCATTTGTGCGTTATTTAATTTTTGTAAAAATAACATTAAAAAGTAAAAATAAGCTGAAAAATTAGTAATTTTTTGTTAAAAAAAATTAAAAAATTTAGTTTATTTCTTGTTAATAACTATTAAAAATTGAGTTCAAACAAAACCTGCTTTTTTATACATTAGCAGTTGAAGTTTTTATTCAATAAATTCAAGCAATTTAACCTCAAAACACACAACAACAGCAATAACAACAAACCCGTTCAAATGGCTAAAGAAACCAAATATACAGAAGATAATATACGATCACTCGATTGGAAAGAGCATATAAGAATGCGTCCAGGAATGTATATTGGAAAACTGGGTGATGGCTCTGCACCAGACGATGGTATCTATATTCTTATCAAAGAAGTTTTGGATAATTGTATTGATGAATTTGTAATGGGCGCTGGTAAAATCATCGAAATATCGGTAAGAGCCCAAACGGTAATCATTAGAGATTATGGTCGTGGTATACCACTTGGAAAAGTAGTTGATGTGGTATCTAAAATGAATACTGGTGGAAAATACGATTCCAAAGCTTTTAAAAAATCCGTTGGTTTAAATGGTGTTGGTACAAAAGCCGTAAATGCCTTATCAAATTATTTCAAAGTACAATCCATTAGAGATGACAAAACTAAAATTGCTGAATTCTCCAAAGGAGAATTGACTTTAGATAGTCCTTTGGAAGCATCAAACTTAAGACGAGGAACTAAAGTGACATTTATTGCTGATGAAGATATATTTTCAAAATATAAATTCAGAAATGAATATATTATTAAAATGATTCTCAATTATGTGTATTTAAACACTGGTTTAACTATTGTTTTTAATGGTGAAAAATATTTTTCGGAGAATGGTTTAAAAGATTTATTAGAGAATAACATTGCAGAAGAATCGCGCCTTTTTCCTGTGGCTCATTTGATTGAGGAAGATATAGAAATTGCGCTAACCTATAGCAAAGCACAATACAATGAAGAGTATCATTCCTTTGTAAACGGACAACACACCACGCAAGGTGGAACACATCAAACCGCCTACAGGGAAGCTATTGTAAAAACCATACGAGACTTTTTTGGGAAATCTTACGATGCATCTGATATTAGAAAATCCATAGTTACTGCCATTAGTATAAAGGTTATGGAACCTGTTTTTGAATCGCAAACAAAAACAAAGCTGGGCTCAACTGAAATGGGTGGCGGACTTCCAACGGTTCGTACATTCATTAACGATTTTGTTAAACTAAAATTTGATAATTTTCTACATAAAAATCCAGATACGGCAGCTAAAATTCAACAAAAAGTATTACAAGCGGAACGTGAACGAAAAGATTTAAGTGGTATTAGAAAACTAGCACGTGATCGCGCTAAAAAAGCAAACCTACACAATAAAAAACTACGCGATTGCAGAGTGCATTTGGGTGATATGAAAAAAGACAATCGCTTAGACACTACTCTTTTTATTACTGAGGGAGATTCTGCAAGTGGTTCAATCACAAAATCTCGTAATGTAAATACGCAAGCGGTATTTAGTTTAAAAGGAAAGCCATTAAACTCTTACGGCTTATCAAAAAAAATTGTTTACGAAAACGAGGAATTCAACTTATTACAAGCCGCTCTTAACATTGAAGATGGTACTGAAAACTTGAGATACAATAACATTGTCATTGCAACAGATGCTGATGTTGATGGTATGCATATCCGTTTATTATTAATAACATTCTTTTTGCAATTCTTTCCCGAAGTAATAAAAGAAGGGCATTTGTACATCTTAGAAACACCATTATTTAGAGTTAGAGATAAAAAAGATACATATTATTGTTATTCCGAACAGGAAAAAGCAGATGCCATGAAGGCACTTAGAGGGAAACCTGAAATAACTCGATTTAAAGGTTTAGGAGAAATTTCACCCAATGAGTTTGTCCATTTTATTGGTAAAGATATGCGTATTGATCCAGTAATGTTAGATAGAGACAAACCTATTAATGAAATGCTGGAGTTTTATATGGGAAAAAACACGCCAGACAGGCAAAAATTTATTATTGAAAATTTGAAAGTAGAAGTTGATTTGGTAGAAAGTAAATAACATGAGCGAAGAAAACGAAAACATAGAGAACGATGCTTTAAATAATACAAACGAAGATCCAAATTTACGTTTTGACAATAAAGACGATTCTGGTGAAACCATAACCAAAGTTACAGGAATGTATCGCGAATGGTTTTTAGATTATGCCAGTTATGTTATTTTAGAACGTGCTGTGCCAGCAATTGACGATGGATTTAAACCTGTACAACGTCGTATAATGCAGTCCATGAAAGATTTGGATGATGGACGTTATAATAAAGTGGCAAATTTAGTTGGACATACAATGCAGTATCATCCACACGGAGACGCAAGTATTGGTGACGCTATGGTGCAATTAGGTCAAAAAGAATTATTAATTGATATGCAAGGAAACTGGGGAAATATTCTTACTGGTGACCGTGCAGCTGCATCTCGTTATATTGAAGCACGCTTATCTAAATTCGCTTTAGAAGTTGTATTTAATCCCAAAACAACCGATTGGCAACAAACATACGATGGCCGTAGAAAAGAACCAGTTGATTTACCAGTAAAATTCCCTCTATTGTTAGCGCAAGGTGCCGAAGGAATTGCGGTTGGATTATCTACTAAAATAATGCCTCATAATTTTAACGAATTAATTGATGCTTCCATTAAATATTTAAAAGGGCAACATTTTAAAATCTATCCCGATTTTTTAACGGGAGGAATTGCAGATGTTACAAATTATAATGACGGACTTCGTGGCGGGAAAGTTAGAGCAAGAGCACGTATTAGTCAACAAGACAAAAATACACTGGTAATTACAGAGTTACCATTTGGAAATACAACAAATACTTTAATAAACTCAATCCTTAAAGCCAACGAAAAAGGTAAGATTAAGATTAAGAAAATTGAAGATAATACAGCTGCAGAAGTTGAAATTTTAATTCATTTACCTAGTGGGATTTCGCCTGACAAAACAATTGATGCCTTATATTCTTTCACCAATTGCGAAACATCAATATCACCATTATCTTGTATAATTGAAGACAATAAACCCATTTTTATTGGTGTAAAAGAAATGCTTAAACGCTCTACCGATCATACAGTTGATTTAAGTAGAATGGAATTAGAAATCCAGCTAAGCGAATTGGAAGAACAATGGCATTTTGCTTCTTTGGAGCGTATTTTTATTGAAAACCGTATTTATCGCGATATTGAAGAAGAAGAAAGTTGGGAAGGCGTTATTAAAGCTATAGACATAGGTTTAAAACCACATGTTAAACATTTAAAACGCAAAGTAACCGAAGACGATATTGTTAGACTTACTGAGATTAGAATTAAGAAAATTTCTAAATTTGATATTGATAAAGCCAAGCAACATATAGAATCTATGGAAGGTAAAATTGCGGTTGTAAAGCATCATTTAGATAATTTGGTGGAATATGTAATTGACTACTTCAAAAACTTAAAGAAAAAATACGGTAAAGGTAGAGAGCGAAAAACTGAAATACGTACTTTTGAAGACATTGTAGCTACAAAAGTAGTGATGCGTAATGCGAAAATTTACATCAATCATGAAGAAGGTTTTATTGGTACTTCTTTACGTAAAAATGAATTTTTAGCCGATTGCTCGGATATTGATGACGTTATTATTTTTAGAAATGATGGCGTAATGCAAATTACCAAAGTAGCCTCTAAAACCTTTGTGGGTAAAGGAATTATTCATGCAGCTATCTTTAAAAAAGGCGATAAACGTACCATTTACAATATGATTTATCGTGATGGAAAAGCTGGAAAAACATATATGAAACGTTTCTTTGTAAGTGGCGTTTCTAGGGATAAAGAATATGTGTTAACTGCAGGTAATAAAAGCTCCAAAATATTGCATTTTAGCGCAAATCCAAATGGTCAAGCCGAAATTGTAACCTTACATTTACGAGCATTATCGAGTGTTAAAAAATTGAAATGGGATATTGATTTCTCCGATTTAGCTATAAAAGGACGTGGCAGTAAAGGAAATACCGTAACAAAATTTACCGTTAAAAAAATTGAATTTAAAGAAGCAGGAAAATCAACTCTTAAACCTCGTAAAATATGGTTTGATGAAATTGTACAGCGCTTAAATGTTGATAGTCGGGGCGATTTATTAGGAGAGTTTACCTCAGAGGATCGGTTACTTATTATCAATCAAAGAGGAATTGCACAAACAATTGCGCCAGAATTAACCACGCATTTTGATAGTGATATGATTGTATTGGAAAAATGGAATCCCAATAAACCAATCTCCGCAATTCACTTTGATGGTGAAAAACAACGCTACTACGTGAAACGTTTTATGATTGAAAACCCAACAAAAGAGGAATTGATTATTGGTACAAGCGAGAAATCTTTCTTAGAAATTATTTCGACAGAATTTAGACCAATGGCAGAAATTATTTTTTCTAAAAGAAGTTTAGACACTCAATCAATAAACTTTGAAGAGTTTATATCAGTTAAAGGAATTAAAGCAATTGGAAATCAATTAACTACAAATAAAATAAAACAAGTGAATTTGCTAGAGCCATTACCTTATGAAGCGCCAATAGTTGAAGAAATTGAAGTGACCGAAGAAATTGAAATTAGTAATAAAGAAGAAATAATTGAAGATCCTCACACTAATAAAACAAGAGCTATTCCAAAAAAATTGGATGATGATGGACAAACCTCTTTGTTTTAAATTATATCAATTATGAAGAATAAGGATATAATTGCACTGTATTAAATTGGCTTGTTATTTATCACAATTGGAGCTGTATTAAAAATTATTCATATGAAAATCCTAATGTCTGGAACAAACTATATTAGTATTGGTTCAATATTTCAAATAATATCACTTGTTTTAATGATTTGGAAATTATTTACAATGCAAAAATTCAAGGATTTTTTAAACAGTTAAAAATGCTACTAATTTAGCTACTGCTCTACCTCTATGGCTTATTTCACCTTTTTCTTTTATATTCATTTGAGCAAATGATGTTGTAAAGCCTTCTGGTTTAAAAATAGGATCATAGCCAAATCCTTCGTCACCTTGCTTATTCTTTAAAATTTCACCTTTACATATACCATTAAAAAAATGTTGTTCGCCTTTTAAGTTAAGTGCAATAACCGTTTTAAATTGTGCATTTCTATTTGGATAATTATTTAACGCATTTAATAATTTTTGCATATTATCTTCAGAACTTGCCTGATCACCAGCATAACGTGCTGAATAAACACCAGGTTCACCATTTAAAGCATCAACTTCTAAGCCTGTATCATCAGCAAAACAATCGTATCCATAATTGTTTGTTATAAAATCGGCTTTCAACTTTGCGTTTCCTTTTAGAGTCGTTTCAGTTTCATCAATTTCCTCATTGCAATTAATATCATTTAAACTTAATAATATTATTGTTTTTGGTAATAAAGATTGTAATTCCTTTAATTTGTTTGGATTATTTGTGGCAAAGACTATTTTCATCTGACAAAGAAACAAAAAAAATAATGAATTTAATTTAAGAATTAATTAGATTAATTCCAAACTGAATTTTCTAACCAAGCAACCGCATCAACTAAATATGGAGCGTATGTACAATAATTATAATGTTCCAAATTGGTTGCAGTCACAAAAGTAATGTCTGACCCAGCATCGATTGATGCCTGTATTAATGTTGAAGAAGTTGTATAATCAAACACTTGATCATTTGTGCCATGAATTACGTAAACGGGCACTGGCATTGGATTCACTAAACCACTACTTGCAGCAGAATTATACATACTGGCCATTGGAATTGTTGCTGAAAAAAAATCTGGATAATGTTGCCCGAAAAACCAAGAACCTATGCCACCATCGCTATAACCGGTAATTGCAATTCTTGACACATCAACCGGTAAAAAATCTTTTGCTAAATCAACAATTGCTGTTATTTGATGTTGATTTACAGCTTCCATCCATAAATATCCTTGACTGCTTGGACTTATTAAAATAGCATCTAAATTAGCAAAACCTGGTTCTAATAAGCATTCTGTGTCTTTATACAATTGAGAAACAATACTTGCGCCACCATGTAGACTTATTATTAATGGTACTTTATTTGAAGCAGATGCAGATTCTGGTACTATGATACGCATATCCCAAAAATCACCTTCCTGTAAAGATTCTATAGTTATATCGTTAATGCCAGCATTTATGTCTAAATTTGAAAAATCATCTCTTAAATCTTGTACATTTCTCGGTTCGTCATCATCTTTACAACTAAATAATAAAAATAATGTTAAGAAGATTATTATTGAAGATTTTATATATTTTTCCATAGGTTAAAAATTAAATGATTTAAACGAAACTTGAATTTATAGATTTGTTGCATATATGCTGAGTAATTTACAATAAAATTAGATATTTAGAACTCTTTTAAAAAATATATATCAATAGTGTTAATTCAAGTTGCTTTTATTTAAATTTGTAAAAAAAAATATATCCACACTCCAATTACATATCTAAAAGGCGTTGGTCCAGCAAGAGCCGATTTACTTAAAAAAGAATTGGGTATAAGAACGTATTCAGATTTAGCCAATTTTTTTCCTAATAGATACATTGACAGAACCCGATTTTTTAAAACCAATCAGCTAAATAGCAACACTAGTGAAGTGCAAATTATTGGAAAAGTAACGAACCTTAGGGAGATTTCACAAAAAAGAGGTAGCCGTTTAACAGCTAATTTTACTGATGAATTTGGCAGTATAGCATTGGTTTGGTTTCAAGGTTCAAAATGGATTAAAGAGAAGTTAAAGTCAAATACTGCCTATGTCTGCTTTGGAAAAACGACTGTTTTTAATGGTAAATTTACCATTACACATCCAGAACTTGAATTGCTCAGTGAATACAAGAAAAACTTAAGAACAGCTATGCAACCTGTTTATCCGTCAACGGAATTATTGGGAAAAAAAAACATCACCAATAGAGTTATGAGTAAAATGGTGGGAAGTTTGTTTTCTGAACTTAAGGGTAAATTTATTGAAACTTTATCAGATGAAATCTTACAAAACAACAACTTGATTTCAAAAAATGAAGCCATGTTTAACATTCATTTTCCTAGTAGTAATGAATTATTAATCAAAGCTCAATTTCGTTTAAAATTTGAAGAGTTATTTTTTATTCAAATGCAATTAATTCGTAAAAATATGATGCACAAAACAAAAATTAAGAGTTTTGTATTTGACAAAATAGGAGCTCATTTTAATAATTTCTATAAAAACACCTTACCATTTGAGCTTACCAATGCGCAAAAACGAGTTCTTAAAGAAATCCGTAACGACCTTAATACGGGCGCACACATGAATCGCTTATTGCAAGGCGATGTTGGATCTGGTAAAACCATTGTTGCCTTGCTAAGTATGCTAATTGCATTGGATAATGGGTTTCAAACAGCTTTAATTGCGCCAACTTCTATTTTGGCAACACAACATTTTGAATCGTTAGCCAAATTATTAAAAGATACAGATATTAAAATAGCTTTACTACAAGGCGCAACCAAAACTAAAGCTCGACGAGTTATTTACGAAAGTTTAGAAAATGGCGAGTTGCATATATTAATAGGTACGCATGCTATTTTAGAAGATAAAGTGGTTTTTAAAAATTTAGGTTTAGCCATTATTGACGAACAACATCGTTTTGGCGTTGCGCAACGGTCTAAAATGTGGATGAAAAATGAATTGCCACCACATATTTTGGTAATGACAGCCACGCCAATTCCACGAACTTTAGCAATGAGTGTCTATGGAGACTTAGATATTTCGGTAATTGATGAATTGCCACCAGGAAGAAAAGAAATAAAAACCGTTCATCGATTTGATAAGAACCGATTGGCTGTCTTTAAATTTTTGAAAGACGAAATTGCAAAAGGTAGACAAGTATATATTGTTTACCCATTAATTCAAGAATCCGAAACTATGGATTACAAAGATTTAATGGATGGCTATGAGAGTATTTCACGAGATTTTCCCATGCCAAAATACCAAACTAGTATTGTTCACGGAAAAATGAAACCAGAAGCAAAAGCTTTTGAAATGGAGCGCTTTGTAAAAGGACAAACACATATAATGGTTGCTACAACCGTTATTGAAGTTGGTGTAAATATTCCAAACGCTAGTGTTATGGTTATTGAAAGTGCCGAACGTTTTGGGTTGTCTCAATTACATCAATTACGCGGCAGAGTCGGTCGTGGTGGCGAACAGAGTTTTTGTATTTTAATGAGTAGTTTTAAATTAAGTGCTAATGCCAAACTACGTTTAGAAACTATGGTTAGCACCAATGATGGTTTTGAAATTGCCGAGGTAGATCTCAAACTTAGAGGCCCAGGAAATTTAATGGGCACACAACAAAGTGGCGTTTTAAACCTTAAAATTGCCGATATTATTACCGATAACCACATCTTAAAATTGGCTCGAGAAATTGCTTTTACCCTTTTAAATGACGATCCTAATTTGATTAAACCTGAAAACAAAAGTATAAATCTTGCTTTTAGACAAATTGCCAAGAATTCTAATCTTTGGAGTAATATTAGTTGATCAAATCTTAATTTAAAATAATTTTCTATTTTTACGTTTCTATACACAACCTATATTTTATATAAATGAAACATTTTCTTCTATTATTAATCATTAGTACATCAATAGTAAGTTGCGATAAAATAAACACATTGCAACAAGATTTTAATTGTAAAACGCAACGCTTTAGTAAGACTGAAATTATAACAGATGTTCAAGATAAATTTACCGTTACAGTACCAAAACATTGGAAAACGAGTTTATTCTTTAACAATTACCAAAGTCAAATACAATCTGCCGACACTTTAAAGCAACTAAGTGAAACATACATTCTCATTACGGCTTTAAATAATGGAAATTTAGAAGTAAATGATGCTTTTAAAGATAAAAAGCTAAAGCAATACGAAGAAGATCATTTTAAAAATGCCAAATTCAAATTCATTACCTATAATGATAAACCTAGCATTTGGTTTTTAGCAAAAGGAGAAAAATTAAATAAAACCTATCATTATTTTCAACTATTTGTTAAAAATAGCCCTACAGATTATTTTGAATTCTCAACAGAAATTTATGGCGATGATCTAGTTGATGAACGCCTTTGTGAATCCATTGCATTATTAAAAAAAGTTGAAATTCTTAAATAAATCAAAAATAATATCTTCTTAGTAAATTCAATATTAAATTACATACCTTTGTAAAAAAACAAGTCAAATGCAAACAATTATAGATCGATTTTTAAAATACGTTAAAATAGATACGCAATCCGATCCCGAAAATGAAGACGCTTTTCCAAGTACTGAAAAACAATGGGACCTTGGTCGTTTATTAGTAGAAGATCTTAGAGAAATTGGTATGACCGATGTTACAATTGATGAGCATTGCTACGTAATGGCAACTTTGCCCAGTAATGTAGATCATGAAGTGCCTACAATTGGTTTTATCTCTCATATTGATACAAGTCCAGATTATACAGGAACGAATGTAAAACCTCAGATTCATAAAAATTATGATGGTAAAGATATTCTCCTTAATAAAGAGAAAAACATTGTGCTTTCACCAGATTATTTTGAAGATTTATTGATGTATAAAGGACAAACACTTATCACAACTGATGGTACAACTTTACTTGGAGCTGATGATAAAGCTGGTATCACAGAAATAATCTGTGGTATGAAATATTTAATAGAACATCCTGAAATTAAACACGGGAAAATTCGTGTTGGGTTTACACCCGATGAAGAAGTTGGCAAAGGCGCACATAAATTTGATGTTAAAAAGTTTGGTGCAGAATGGGCTTACACAATGGACGGATCTGAAGTAGGTGAATTAGAATACGAAAATTTTAATGCTGCAGGAGCCAAAGTAACTATAAACGGACGGATTGTACATCCAGGTTATGCTAAAGGTAAGTTGGTAAATGCCATGTCAATTGCATCGGAATTTATTATGGCAATGCCACAAGATGAAACTCCAGAAACCACTATGGGTTATGAAGGGTTTTATCATTTACACGGCTTAAATGGCGTAGTAGAAAAAACGGAATTTAGTTATATCATTCGGGATCACGATCGTAAGAAATTTGAAGCTCGGAAAGTGTTTTTTCAAGAGTTAGTAGATAAGTTTAATGAGAAGTATGGCGCAAATACGGTTGTTGTAGAAATTAAAGATCAGTACTTTAACATGCGTGAAAAAGTGGAACCTGTAATGCATATTGTAGATATTGCAGAAGATGCAATGAGACAATTAGGTATTAAACCATTAATTAAAGCAATTCGCGGCGGAACAGATGGTTCGCAATTATCTTATATGGGTTTACCTTGTCCTAATATATTTGCTGGTGGGCATAATTTTCATGGGCGCTATGAATATGTAGCTGCAGAAGCCATAGAGAAAGCAACAAAAGTGGTTGTAAAAATAGCAGAATTAACGGCTAAAAAATATAAGTAATTTTATTATTAAAGAATATTCTTAAAACTAGCTAGTGATTTTGATTAATTTGTCTAAGCATTTTCTTGTACCATATCTACCATATATGTATTAAACTCTTTTTTTCTATAATTTGATATAGATTGAATTCCAATAATTGAATTTGTAATAAACATTGCATCAGCTTTTAACAATTCAAATGGTGAAATTGACTTTTCAACCAATCTGAACATACCGTTATTTTGAATTTTTTCAATCACTTTATTTCTAATAATGCCTTTAATACAACCTTCGGAAAGTGGTGGCGTATGAACTTCATTTCCTTTTATTAAAAATACATTTCCATTAGTTGCTTCCACTACATTCTTTTTTTCATTCAATAACAAACAATTGTCTAGTCCGTTTTCTGAAGCATATATACTAGCTAAAACATTTACAATTCTATTGTTCGTTTTTATAGTTGATATTAAGTCTGATGACACATAATAATCTTTAAATAGATCTACAACATAATGTTCTTTAACAGCTATTTCAAGGTTTGTTGCTTCTACTATAAAATCAATTTTGTTGTTATTTGGTGTGTATAAGCCACCAATATTTCTAAATACAGTGAACTTAATTCTTGCTTTTTTTTCGAGATTTAATGATTCTGTAATTTTAAAAATTTCCTTTTCAAAATATTCTAAAGTGAAAAACATTGGAATTTCCATACGCAACATACGCATTGAAGCCATTAATCTAAAATAATGTGCTTCTAAAAATTCAATTTTACCATCAATAAGTTTACTGGTATCAAAAATACTATCGCCATATGAAAATGCGCGATTATTATATGGAAGGTTAAATTTATCTTTTGATAAAATTGTTCCGTTAAAATTAATCATAACTATAAGGAATGCATTAGGCAGTAGTAACTAGGCGCCAATTTTATGTTTTAAATTATCTATTTGACTTTCCCAAAACATTTTTTGTTCGTCAATTTCATCTTCTTCAGCAAAATCTGATACAATTAGTGACACATCATTGGTAAGCTCGTCTACTTCAATTTTAAATTCGAAAAAATAATCTTCTTTCTCATCTTCATCTTCTTGCCAACGATATTGTACTTTCTGTTGTTTGTTAATTATTTTTTGTTTTGCTTGTTCTTCAGTTCCGTCCCAAAAAAACGTAAACAATTCACCTCTTGAGTTTACATTATCTGCAAACCATTCGCTTAAACCATCTGGTGAAGATAAATAATGATGTAGAAATGAAGCCGATGCGTGAATTGGAAATTCGATTTCAAATCTTATTTTTTTTGACATAATTCTTTTTTTAATTTTGATGCCAATATATATAATTATTAAACATAAAAAAACATTTTAGCTACAATTTTTAATTGATTTTTTACTTGTCACATTTAAATTTGTTTTTATATTTGCAACCGCTTAAAAGGCGATTAGTATTTGGCGAGGTAGCTCAGTTGGTTAGAGCGTCGGATTCATAACCCGGAGGTCACGAGTTCAAATCTCGTTCTCGCTACAAACCGAAAAGCCGAAGATTTATCTTCGGCTTTTTTATTTTTTGTACCTTTGATTCTATGAAAAAGTTAAGAGGACTTAATTTTGAAAAAATATCAAAGGCTTCTACTAATTTAGTAGCATTTGCAAAAACTGAAAGGTTAATTGCTTTTATTTGCGCCTTTATACCATTGCTTTTATACCTTGCTGAAGGTGAACAAAAATTTAGATCAAGCATAAGTGACTATGTTTATATGAGTAAAAATCGACATATTTTTGGTTTACTTATGACATTAGAAGCTATGCTTTTCATTTTTAACGGCGTAGTTTATATTAATAAAGGTACTCGTTTGCAGGATTCTAAAAAAGTGGGCGATGGTACAACATAGTCTTAGGTTTGGCTTTGTTTGGTGTATTATTATTTCCTCATTTAGAATACCCTATCATTCATTATATATTTGCAGGTCTATTTTTTATTGGAAGTGCTCTTGTGATTGCTTTATTTAATGACAGGAAGCATCGAAAAATTAGTGTTATTATCGCTATTATATCTTTATCGAGTATTTTGCTTTGCGCTATTTTACCAGATAAAATAAGCCTTTTATTAGCAGAATGGATATCATTAGGGGTTATTTCTATTCATTATATCTTGGAGTCAAAAGGTTTATTGACAAATTGATAAATATAAATAGAATCATTAAGTCTATTTTTTCTTGTATACATTATTTCATAATTGTAATTTAGGACCAATCTAAAATTACAAAATGAAAACAAAACAAGCATGGTTTGATGAGTATGCAGTAAGTCATCAAAATAAAACCAACAAAGCTATACACTTTATCTGCGTACCTGCTATTTTTTTTAGCATTGTAGGGATGTTAATGTCTATAAACACGAATTTTTTAACGAGAATTTTCGCAATTAACAATCCATTAATAGAAAATTGGGCAGTTGTTGTGTTATTTTTATTATTGTTTTTATTTTATTTGAGACTATCTTTTAAAACCTTTCTAATAATGACACTCTTTTCTGCTCTTTGTATTTATTTAAATTCAATTATCGGAAATAACACATCACTTTTCTACACATCTCTCGGTATTTTTATTATCGCTTGGATTGGTCAGTTTTATGGACATCATATTGAGGGTAAAAAACCATCTTTTTTAAAAGACTTACAATTTCTTTTGGTTGGACCGATATGGGTTTTTCATAAAATATTGGGTTTTAGTTAAATGAATCCTGAAATTACATATGATGATTTTTTAAAAATAGATATAAGATTAGGTACAATTTTAAATGCAGAACATTTTCCAATAGCGCATAAACCTGCTTTTAAAATTAAAATTGATTTTGGCTATTTAGGCATATTAAAAACATCAGCTCAAATCACTACACTATACAGCATAAGTGAGCTTAAAGGAAAGCAAGTGATTGCTGTTGTAAATTTTAAACCCAAACAAATCGCTAATTTTATGAGTGAATGTTTAATATTAGGCATTAAAAATGATGAAGATGTTATACTTTTACATACAGTAAATAAGGTTACAAACGGAACATCAATTCGCTAAAAAATGACTCTTCTAAAGAATTTAAACCAACTAAAAACTCAGCTTGAAGGCGCTTTGCATTTAGATGATCTATATAAAAGTATGTATGCAACAGATGCATCGGTTTACCGAAAAATTCCATTGGCTGTATGTTTACCTAAAAATGAGAATGACCTTTTAATTCTTATAGATTTTGCTACTAAAAATGAAGTTAGTTTGGTTTTAAGAACTGCTGGGACTTCCCTAGCTGGACAATGTGTTGGAGATGGTATTATAGTAGATGTTTCTAAACATTTCACTAAAATACTGAGGTTTGATAAAGTCGCCAAAACTATTACGGTACAACCTGGCGTTATTCGCGATGAATTGAACTTATATTTAAAACCATTTAACTTGTTTTTTGGACCAAATACATCAACCTCAAACCGTTGTATGATTGGTGGCATGGTTGGTAATAATTCATCAGGAACAACTTCTATACAGTATGGTGTTACAAGAGATAAAGTCGTAAAAATTAAAGCCTTATTAAGTGATGGTTCTAAGGTTGTTTTTGACACAATAAATGCAACTAAATTTAACGATAAATGCAAATTAAAGTCACTCGAAGGAAGAATTTATACTACTGTAAATGATTTGCTTTCAAATGAGGCTAATCAAAAGGAAATTAAAGAGCAATATCCAAAAAAAAGTATTCATCGTAGAAATACAGGATACGCAATAGACAACTTGCTTAATTTTGATTTATTTGGTGGAAAAAGTAAGACTATAAACCTCTCAAAAATACTATGTGGCAGTGAAGGAACTTTGGCAATAAGTACAGAAATAACTTTAAAATTAGATAATTTGCCTGCTAGCTCTTCTATACTAGTAGCATCGCACTTTAATAGTGTTCAAGAGAGTTTAGAAGCAGTACAAATTGCCATGAAACACAATTTACATATGTGTGAATTAATGGATAAAGCCATATTAGATTGTACAAAAAGTAACCGCACGCAAGTCGTTAATCGATTTTTTATTAAAGATGATCCAAAAGCGATTTTGATGCTTGAATTAAAAGCCAATTCCGATGAAGAGGTTATGATATTGGCCGATAATTTAATAACGGACTTGTCAGAGAATAATTTTGGATATGCGCATGTAAAAGTCATGCAAAAAGACATTGCAAAAGTGATTGATTTACGAAAAGCAGGTTTAGGTTTGCTTGGGAATATCATTGGGGACAATAAAGCCGTTGCTTGTATAGAGGATACAGCAGTTGCATTAGAAGATTTGCCTTCATATATAGCAGAGTTTACTCAAATGATGCAAGATAATAATCAAAAAGCTATTTATTACGCACATGCTGGTGCTGGGGAATTACATTTAAGACCAGTTTTAAATTTAAAAAAAGCTACTGATGTAGTGAAATTTAAAGAAATCACAATTAAAGTAGCTAAATTAGTTAAAAAATACAAAGGGTCGTTTAGTGGTGAACACGGCGATGGCATTGTACGTTCTGAGTTTATACCATTTATGATTGGAACTCATAATTATAATTTACTAAAAGAGATAAAGTCGAGTTTTGATCCTAATAATATATTTAATAAAGGGAAAATTATAAACTCATTTAAAATGGATGAATCCTTGCGATATAAGCCTAATCGCATAGAACCAAAGATTGAAACAATACAAAATTTTGAAGACAATAAAGGTATTTTACGTTTGACCGAAAAATGTAATGGCTCTGGTGATTGTAGAAAACCAATAAGTGCTACTGGTGTTATGTGCCCAAGTTATAGAGCTACAAAAAACGAAAAAGACACCACGCGCGCAAGAGCAAATGCATTGCGTGAGTTTTTAACTAAAAAAACAGATACATTAAACCCTTTTGATTATAAAGAGCTTAAAGACGTTTTTGATTTATGTATCAGTTGTAAAGCATGTGCTAGTGAATGTCCTAGTAATGTTGATGTATCAGCATTGAAGTCGGAATTT
>JAZGEV010000003.1:0-3558 GCA_036478895.1 Flavobacteriaceae bacterium
GTAGCATTTGGTTTTGGTATTCGATTATAGACTATGAAAATAAAACAAATCATATTACTTTTATTTATTGCAACGCAAACGTATGCGCAACAAAAAAGTTATCTAGATATTGAGAGCTTTTACGGCATTGTAATAGAACACGATAAATCACTAAAAACAGCCATTCAAGGAAATCCTTATGGCCTTATTATGGGATATAATATTAAAAAAAATACAGCCTCAAAAGATTGGCTAAGCTATTATAATTATCCCGATATTGGTTTTTCAGCATTGTATCAAAACACAAATTCAACAATTCTTGGTGAGATGTATGGCGTGTATTCACATTATAATTTTTACCTTAATGATAGAAATGCTTTAAATAAATTACAGTTAAGAGTTGCGCTTGGTTTGGGTTATATTACAAATCCTTATGACGAGTTAACAAACCCAAACAACTTTACGTTATCTTCTAAACTAAGTGGTTCTTCCTATTTAAAACTAAATTATCATCGTGATTTTTATAAAGGAAAAATAGGCATACAAGCTGGAGTTTCATTAATTCATTTTTCTAATGCGGCATTCAAAAATCCAAATTTAGGCATCAATACAATTGCTGCAACAATTGGCGTAAATTATAATCTGCACGAAGAAAAACTCACATATCCAATACCTAGAAAAGTAATTTTAGAGGAAAACCCTTTACGTTATAGTTTAGTTTTTAGAGCAGGTTTTAACGAAAGTAAAATCCCAAATAGTGGTCAATTTCCATTTTATGTTTTTACTTTTTTGTCAGAAAAAAAGCTAAATTACAAATCAACTATAAACATTGGAGCAGATTATTTTAAATCGGGTTTTTTAAATAACTATTTACAAGATGTGAAGGAATTAGAAACAGGAAATCCCGATTCAAGTCATTACAAAACGGATAGAATAGGTATCTTTGTAGGACACGATTGGCATATAAATAAACTAGACTTAATCACTCAAATAGGCTATACAGTTTACGAACCAAACCGTTATGTATCTAGTATTTACGAGCGCATTGGTATTAAGCATCGTTTTAACGACCATTTATACTCAACATTAACTTTAAAACTGAATTTATTTAGAGCCGAAGGCTTGGAATTTGGAATTGGATATAGACTATAACTATGAAAAAAATAATTGTATTTATATTATGTTTAAACCTTATTAGTTGCAGTTCTAATGACTGTTTTGACGAAGGAACAATACAGCAAAAAGAAATCAATGTGCCTTTTTTTGATAAAATAACCGTTGGAAACGAAGTGACTTTAATTTTAAAACAAGGCATAACACAACAAGTTATTATTGAAACTGGAGCGAATTTATGGGAAGAGATTACTTATAAAGTTGAAGATAACCAATTCTACATTAGTGATAAAAACACGTGTAATCTATCTAGAGATTATGCCATAACAAAAGTTTACATCACATCACCAAACATAGAAAAAATAAGAAGTGATACTGCAAGAGAAATTTTATCGGATGGGGTTTTAAATTATCCAAATTTAACGATCTATTCAGAAAACTATCATGAAGACACGCTTACAAATGCTGATATTAACCTACAGGTTAATTGCATTAATTTAAACATTGTAGCAAATGGATCATCCGTTTTTACAATTAAAGGAGCATCGCAATATTTAGGCATTACTTTCGCATCTGGCTCGTCACGGTTTAATGGAAATGAACTGTTGGTGAATAACATTGTATTATCTCAAAAATCTACCAATGATATGTTAATTCACCCTATCACCTCTTTAACTGGACATCTATTTTCAATTGGTAATGTTATTAGTTACAACAATCCTATTTCAACAAACATAACAGAACATTACACAGGAAAATTAATTTTTAATTAATTTTTAATTCTAAATTAATAATTTTATTTTAGCATTTCAAATATTTCCATTATACAAGAATTAAAATACAATTATGAAAAAAATTAATGAATACGGTGAATTAGCTTTAGACAGCATTGTAACATTTTTACCAAGTATTGTTGGCGCAATCTTAGTCCTTTGGATTGGCTTTAAAATCGTTAATAAAGTAATGGCAATCGTTACAAAATTACTGCAAAAAAGTACTTTGTCAGACACAATTAGACCATTTATTTTATCCATTTTAAGTGTTATTCTAAAAGTAGCCGTTATTTTAGCTGCAGCCGGAATTGCAGGCGTAAATTTAACCATATTTGGTTCAATAATAGCAGCATCCGTACTTGCCATTGGCCTATCTTTACAAGGAAGTTTAGGAAATTTAGCCTCTGGTTTATTGGTATTATCAATAAAACCATACAAAGTTAATGATTGGATAGAAATAAATGACAAATTTGGAAAGGTAACTGAAATCGGTATATTTCACACAACCGTTGTAACACCTGGAAACAAGACTTTAATTATACCAAATTCATTAGCTACAAGTGACGTTATTACCAATCATTCTGAACGTGGCGTGATTCGCTTGGAAATTGACATTACAATGCCTTATGCAGAAAGCTTCCCAAGAGTTAAGAAAATTATCATTGATGCGCTTTCAAAAATACCAGAAATTCTAGATACGCCAACTCCTGAAATTGGTATTGAAGGTTACGATAGTCATTCTGTTCAAGTAGCTGTAAGACCTTATGTAGAACCAGATAATTATTGGAGAGTTACTTTTGCATGTTATGAAAGTATTAAAAAAGCATTCAGTGAAAACAACATACAAGTTGCTTACTCAGAAGGTGTTGAACTAGGATCAATTGGTGAATAAAAATGTCAGAATTAAACGACATTTATGGTAAAGCTTTACTAGATTTTCAAAACAAAAACTATACAGAAGACATAAAAACCTTCTCAAGTATTGCTGGAGAAGATGTTTATCCGCTACCCTATCTTTTCCGATCTTTTAAAGAAATGCCAAAAATTGAGCAGAAAGCATTACAATTATCCAAAGGTAAAATATTAGATATTGGATGTGGCGCAGGAAGTCACAGTTTACATTTACAGAAAACAAATAAGTCTATTTTATCCATTGACATTTCAAAAGGCGCTATAGAAACCTGTAAGTTACGTGGTCTAAAAAATGCCAAAGTACAAGATATTTGGGCGCTTAAAAACAAACAATTCGACACGATATTATTATTAATGAATGGTGCTGGTTTATGTGGAAAATTAAATAAACTCACCGATTTTTTACTTCATTTAAAAACACTCTTATCGCCAAACGGGCAAATTTTACTAGATTCTAGTGATGTTATTTATATGTTTGAAGACGATGATGGGAATCATATAATTGACGCCAATACAGATTATTATGGTGAAACTACCTTTAAAATGAGTTATAAAAAAAATGAAGGCAATATTTTTAATTGGCTCTTCATCGACTTTAACAATTTACAAAGAGCTGCTTTATTCTGCGATTTACAATGTGAACTTATTTTTGAAGGTAACCATTATGATTATTTGGCTAAGATTAGTTTTAGTAAGTAAATTAATACTCTCCATCTAAAGGGTAATTCCCCATAAATTCTCCCACTTTCTCAACCATACGTTCACTCCCACAAAAAAAAGG
>JAZGEV010000004.1:0-42696 GCA_036478895.1 Flavobacteriaceae bacterium
TGATAAATTACAGAAAATAAATTGTCTCCAAAACACATCAATTAATGCAATAAAACAACATAATAAGAGCATTTGGATTGCAACAAATAATGGACTTTGGAAAGCAACTCTAGACTTTAACACAAAACAAAAGTTAAGTGCCTTTAATTTTAAATCAATAGAAACATATAAAAACAACGTTTTTTGCGCATCATTTATGAATGGCATTTTAGTTTTTAATGAAACTGCCGATGAAATTACTTTTATCAATGAAAAAAAACGCATCAACGCCATTAATATAATTGGTAATGAATTATGGATAGCAACCGACAATAAAGGTATTTCTGTAATTGACGCAAGTAATTACAAACTTTTAACAGAACTTAATAAAAATAATGATTTACCAATATCTCATATCCGTAAAACGATTAAAGACAATCAATCGAATATTTGGGTAGCATCATCGGGTGGCGGAATTTTTAAAATTTTAGAGAATAATTTCACGCATTTTAATAAAAGTAACGGATTAAAAGGGAATCGGGTTTATGCAATTAATGCAGTTGATGATGCGTTTTATTTTTCAACGTCTGAAGAAGGTTTAAGTAAAATCGATAGTTTAGGCATCCATTCCATAACTCAAGATTCTACTTTTTTAAATGTGAAAGTAAAAACAATAGCGCACGATAATAATGGTAACCTTTTTTGTGGTACAGATGGCAAAGGACTTTTGGTGATACATAATAGTAAGAAAGATTCCATTATTACAAGAGTAAATGATGAAAATAGAATTGTTAGAGACAGCATAAGGTTCAATTATCAATTTACAGATACTCTAGCAATAGATAAAAATAATACTGTAAAATGGATTCGAAAAGTAAAAACACATCAGAATACCGTTTGGGTTGCTAGTTATTCTAGCGGAATTTCAAAATTTAATTACAACAGTAATACGCGTAGTATTGAGAATCAAATTGATTTCAAAAAAAAAGACGGCGTTTTGGATTTATATATAAACGACATTGCTTTTGATGCAAATGGAACACTTTGGTACGCTACCAAAAATGGACATTTAGGTAAAATTAAAAACAACAAAGTAACTCATTTAGGGAATGTTTTAAACAAAAACACTTCCATAAGAACACTTTTGTTTCGCGAAAATTATTTATTCATTGCAACATCAGGAAAAGGGATTTGGTGGGCTAATCTATCAAAACCATTACTATTTAATAAACTATCTGGTAAGAAAAATTTATATTCAGATAATATATATCAACTCATCTTTGACGCTGACAATAATTTATGGGCAGGAAGCGAAAATGGTGTTGATAAAATTACTTTAACCGATAATAATATCATAAAAGAATTGCAACATTTTGGCAGGAATGATGGTTTTTTAGGTATTGAAACCTGTTTAAATTCAGTTATAAAAGATCATAAAAACAATTTATGGTTTGGAACAATTTATGGTTTAACGAAATACCAACCCAATACTACAAAATACAAACAAACAAAACCAACACTCTTTTTAGAAAATATTGAAGTAATGAATCAAGGTTTAGATACACTTCTTATAAAAAATTATGCTAAACATAAAAAGCAATTACACCTAAAACCAACTCAAAATTTATTAGGATTTTACTTTAAAACCATTGATTTAAATAACTCAAAAGAAATACAATACCGCTGGAAAATAGACGATTCCAATTGGAGTCCTTGGAATACAGATACAAAAGTAAACATTGCCTCTAATTATGGAAAACATGTTTTTTATGCGCAATCTAGAAATTTGAATTGGCTAGAAAGTGACCCAGTATCATTTCAATATCATAGAGAAAAACCAATGCTGCAAAAAACCTGGTTTCAATGGCTTTTACTTGGCATTATAACATTTATAATTGGTTTATTTATTCGCCAATATTTTAAGAAACTTAAATTTAAAAACGAACAAATAAAAAATCAATTGCAATTAGAAAATGATTTATTGAGTTTAGAACAAAAAGCACTACGTTTACAAATGAATCCACATTTTATATTTAATGTTTTAAATGGTATAAAAGCAATGAGTATCAATGATACAAAAACAATGCACACCACAATAAATAAATTTGCAACACTTTTAAGAGCCACTTTAAGCAATTCTAGAAAAGATAATATTACGCTAAGTGAAGAAGTTTTATCTCTTAAAAATTACATTGAAGTTGAGCAATTAATGGCAGTAAAACCATTTACCTATAAGTTAAATTTAACGACAAAACTTGATGCAGAGGAAATATTAATTCCGCCAATGTTAATTCAGCCATTTGTAGAAAATGCCATTAAACATGGTATTAACTCGCTTAAGAATAATGGGCATTTAGAGATTACTTTTGCTACTGATGAACATTTTTTAAAATGTATCATAACCGATAATGGCATTGGCATAAAACGTTCTAAACAAGAGAAACAAAAAAGCAATCATCAATCAATGGCTTTGCAAGTAACTAAAGAGCGTATTGAACATTTATCTGGTAAAGAGAGTATGGAAATTATTGATTTATCTGAAAACAACAAACTTAAAACCGGAACAGAAGTTAGGTTCAAAATTCCGTTATTAACCGATTATTAATAAAAATATGAAAACAAAACTTACCGCAATTTTAGTAGATGATATGCCTAACGCTTTGCAATTATTGCAATCTGATTTGGAACGCATTCATCCCGAAATTGACATTATTGCAACAGCAAATAGCGTTGTTGAAGCCGCAAAAACTTTACGCAAAAACGAACCAGACATTCTCTTTTTGGATATTATGCTTGGCGATGGAACAGGTTTTGATGTTTTAGAAATTTTTCCCAACTTAAAGTCGAAAATTATATTTGTAACCGCAAGTGATGAATTTGCGCTTAGAGCTTTTAAATTTGCAGCAATTGATTATGTTTTAAAACCGTATTCCGAAGACGATTTAACTCAAGCCATCGAAAAAGCAAAAACACAAATTCACCCAAGTGAAGAAAGACTTGATCTATTAAAAAACACGCTTTCTACACCAAATCAAAAACCAAAAAAAATATCTTTACATACTTTAGATCAAATTACAATTGTTGATTTAGATGATATTATTCGCTGTGAATCGGATAACAATAACACCATGTTTTATCTGAAAAATGACACCAAAATATTTGTTACCAAAACATTAAAATACTTTGCGGATATGCTTAAAAATTATGACTTTATTCGTGTACATCAAAGCCATTTGGTAAACTTACACTACATTAAAGCTTTTATTAAAACCGATGGCGGTTATTTATTGATGCAAAATAAAAAAACTGTGCCCGTTTCTGTTCGTAAAAAAGCGGAAGTAATTGCCATTTTAAGCCACTATTTATAATGGATTTATTCAACGTTTTTAAGCAACCAATTACTCACATTCCTTTACCAGAAAAGTTTACGTTTCCGTTTTATTACAAACCACATCCATTATGCAAAATGGCTGTAGCCGAATTGCAAGAACATCTTAAAAATCAAACAAATTGGACACATAATTTTGGCTTAGAGGCACATAAAAAAGGGGAAGCTATCGGTAAAATGTTTGGTGTTTTGGTTGTGGAAAATCAACAAGGTAAAATTGGGTTTTTAAACGCATTTTCTGGAAAATTAGCCAATAAAAATAGCTTACCTTATTTTGTACCTCCAGTTTATGATTCACAAAACAAAGATGGTTTTTTTGAAAAAGATCGAAAGGTTGCAATAGATTTAAGTCAAGAAATTATGGATTTAGAATCCGATGCAAATTTTCTTGAACTACAACAAATTGTTATTACTAACTCAAACAAAGTCAGTATTTTATTATCTCCAGAAGCCGAGAAATTAAAAATTCGAAAAAAAGACAGACGGCAACGAAAAAAAATAGCACTTAAAAACTTAAATGACAAAGAGTATCAATTATTTCAAGAAAAAATAAAACAAGAAAGTATCAATGATCGGTTTTATTATAATGAACTCGACGTTTATTATCAGGACAAATACTTAAAACAAAAACCTTTTGTAGAAAACCATTTAGAAAAAATTAGCAAATTGCAAGCTGTTAGAAATGCAAAATCATATGCCATTCAACAAAAATTATTTGATCAATACTTTTTTTTAAATACCAATAAAAACAGCATAAGTTTAACGTCAATTTTCAAAGATTTATCGTTAAATCCTCCAGCAGGTACTGGCGATTGCGCAGCGCCAAAACTTTTGCAATTCGCTTTTAAAAACAATCTAAAACCTATTGCAATGGCAGAATTTTGGTGGGGAAATTCTCAAACTGCAACCATAAGAAAACATAAAAATTACTATCCATCTTGTAAAGGAAAATGTGAGCCAATACTTGGTCATATGCTACAAGGAATGGTAATGGATGAAAATCCATTTTTAAATAATTTAGCAAAAGATAAAGAGATTGAAATTATTTATGAAGATGAATTTTTGACTGTTATCAATAAGCCAACAGAATTATTATCCGTTCCAGGAAAAAACATCACAGATTCTGTTTTTACGCGAATGCAAAAGAAATATCCCAATGCAACTGGACCTCTTTTAGTACATCGTTTAGATATGTCTACATCTGGAATTATGCTTATCGCTAAAACAAAAGATGTACATCAATTTTTACAAAGTCAGTTTATAAAACGCACAATAACTAAACGATATATTGCTATTTTACAAGGCACTATTGTAAAAGATTCTGGAGAAATTAATCTGCCTTTAAGAGTCGATTTAAATGACCGGCCACGACAATTAGT
Organism: Flavobacteriaceae bacterium; assembly: GCA_036478895.1. Taxonomy (GTDB): domain Bacteria; phylum Bacteroidota; class Bacteroidia; order Flavobacteriales; family Flavobacteriaceae; genus S010-17. The sequence goes on from JAZGEV010000004.1 coordinate 4,747, forward strand.
TTGTTATGATTATGGAAAAAAAGCACTCACTAAATGGCGTGTTTTGGAAAGAGTCAATAATAAAACTAGAATTGAGTTTACACCAATTACTGGTCGAACACATCAATTACGAGTGCATTCGGCGCATAAACTAGGTTTAAATACGGCTATTCTTGGAGATGATTTATACGGAAAACATGATGAGAGGTTACATTTACATGCACAATACATTAAATTTGAGCATCCAAAGAGTAAGGAAGATATTGAATTTTTAGTTGAAGCAGGTTTTTAAAATATTACTATTTATACCAATCTGCATATTCTAAATATGCATCTGCTATGCGTTCTATTTGACCTGATAATAACTCAGCACTAATATCTTTTACTTTTACAGCTGGTATTCCTGCGTAAATACTACCACTTTCAACCACCGTATTTTTAGTAACAACTGCACCTGCAGCAATTATAGAATTGGAATTCACCACACAATTATCCATTACAATGGCGCCCATACCAATTAAAACATTACTTTTTATAGTACAACCATGTACAATGGCATTATGCGCTATAGATACATTGTCTCCAATTGTTGTTGGATGTTTTTTATAAGTTGCATGAATCACAGCACCATCTTGAATGTTTACCTTATTCCCTATTTTTATATAATGTACATCACCTCGTAAAACAGCACTATACCAAACACTACAATCGTCTCCCAACACAACATCGCCAATAATTGCAGCGTTTTCTGCAATAAAACAATTTTTACCAAATGTTGGTTTTTTTCCGTTTAATTCTCTTATGATCATGTTATTGTATATTAGAGCCTTTTACAAGCATATTAATCATTTCTTCGTTTATTGGTTCTTTTGTGCTTACTCTTACCTTTTCGGTCTAAATTATTAAGTAATTTTTCTTTCAAAGCTTCTACAATATTATAAGCTGCAGGACAAACTTCCGTATTTTTTACGGTGAGTTCACCCAACTGAATAAATTTCTTACGATTAGTGTGTGGATATTCTCCACAAGCTTTTGGGCGAACATCGTAAATAAAACACGAATTATCGGTATCTAAAAAAGCACAAGGCATTTCGCGCAACACCATAAACTCATCATCATCGTTCTCCAAATATTTATCAATAAAAGCCATTTCTTTCATGCGCAAATGCTTTGATATACGATTAATATCGACATTTGTAAACATAGGACTTGTTGTTTTACAACAGTTTGCGCAAGATAGACAATCGGTTTTTTCAAACTCGGCATCATGCAAATCACTAACTACGTAATCCAAATTTTTTGGCGTACGTCTTTTTAGCATTTTAAAAAATTGTGTACTTTCTTTGGCTTTTTCTTTTGCCAGTTTTGGCAATTCTTCTAAAGATGGTTTTAGTGGTTTCATAAGTTAAAGTATCTAATTACAAAAATAAGCTAACCAATACGTCTTTATCTTATTTTTTTATTTTTTCTATTACTAAAATAAATTAGACTCGTTTTCTTTTAAAAATCAGATAAAAAGTAAAAGAGTAAATTACTATATTTATTAAAAAAAATCCAATTCCAATAAAAACAGTTAATTTTTCATTACCAAAATAGCGTGCTAAAATTCCAGCATCTGTTTTGTAAATAATTTCTTGGGCAACTTTTGACGTTCCAATAAAACGATAAAATAAATAGATTTTAGCATCCGTAAAGCTATCAAAAATAAACAAAGCGCTTAAAAATACGCCAATATGTCTTGTAAATGAAAAGCGTACAGAAAATAAAATAAGTAGTGACAAGACTACCGATGAAATATAATAGAGGTTCAAATACGAATTAATGTAAATGCTATTGATAACAAGCATTGTGATGGAAAAAACAATTAAAAACCGATCGATCCATTTCTCTTTTTGCGAAAAAAATAACAATATTGCACCAATAAATGCAGTTCCAACATAACCTGCCATCGAAATTATAGGGTAAACACCACCACTTGTATGTGCCGTTCCTCCATTGCCATGTAGATTTATTTCATGAACTTTTCCATTGGTAAGTATAGCAGCTAAACCGTGACAAACTTCGTGAACACTCGTTACGTAAAAAGACAATGGTTTTAAAAGTCTAAATTCTTTAAAAAACAAGGTAACAATAAAACCAACTATTAATAAGGTGAAAATTGCAGAATTAGATAGTTCATTTTTGGTTTTTAATGCCATAAATTGTTGTTTAAAAATGTAAAATTACAAAGAATTTTTTTTTAATGAAATATTCTGAACTATTAAAGACTCTGAAACAAGTTCAGAGTGACGTTTGGGCATTAAGTTCAAAGTTAGTAAATCTAACAAAACCTTTGCAAGGATTGGTTAGATTTACTAAAAAAAAGCATTCAGTCTTGCGACTGGATGCTTACATTAACTCAAACCTTTTTTATGAAAAGAATAATAAGGTTTATGAGGTCTTACTATTCGATTTACTTATTACAAACGGCGTGCCAAAAATGATTGCCAATGTTAACTAATTGTTAAGTTTTATAATAAATGCTTTTGTGCTTTATACGATGATCTAACCAAAGCACCACTTTCTACATGTCTAAAACCTAATTTTAAACCAATTTCTTCGTATTTTTTAAATTGTTCTGGCGTGATATATTCTTTAACTGGCAAATGTTTTTTACTAGGCTGTAAATATTGACCAATAGTAACCACATCTACTTTAGCATTTTTTAAATCTTGCAAAGTTTCAATAACTTCTTCTTCGGTTTCACCTAAACCAAGCATAATACCCGATTTTGTACGATTCAATCCACTGTTTTTTAAATATAATAAGACATCCAAACTACGATCGTATTTGGCTTGAATACGAACTTCACGTGTTAAACGACGAACAGTTTCTAAGTTATGAGAAACAATTTCGGGCTTGACCTTTATAATACGATCCAAATTTGTTTTATCATATTGAAAATCTGGTATTAAAGTTTCCAACGTTGTATTTGGGTTAGCTCTTCTTATTGCTTGAATAGTTTCTGCCCAAATAATAGAGCCACCATCTTTTAAATCATCACGATCTACCGATGTAATTACGGCATGTTTTATGTTCATTATTTTAATGGAACGCGCTACTTTTTCGGGTTCTTCCCAATCAACAGCACTTGGTCTTCCTGTGGCAACACCACAAAAACCACACGAACGCGTACACGTATTTCCTAAAATCATAAAGGTTGCCGTTCCTTCTGTCCAACATTCTCCCATATTTGGACAACTACCACTTGTACAAATTGTATTTAATTTATACTTATCTACAACCGTACGAAGCTCAGTATATTTTTTACCAATTGGCAATTTAACTCGCAACCAAGCAGGTTTTTTATGTGGTAATATATTTGATTTTTCCATCGTTTAATTCTTTCTGTTGAAAGCACAAAGATAACCTAAATTAATTCAGAATTATCGAAAAAAAATTTGTTATTTTGTAAGCTAAAATCAATACTCATGAAATATTCATCTCTTATTATAGTATTCTTATTAAGTTTTAATTTAAGTGCCCAACAACACGAAGTAAAATTAGATGTGTTGGATTTAGTTGCATTTAAAACATTAGATATTACGTATCAATTTAATTTAAATGAAGAATCATCAGTTGGAATTTCTTTATACACGCCTTTATCGGATAACGAATATGTATTTGATAATGACATTAAAGAATCTTTTAGATTAACACCTTATTACCGTCATTATTTCCAGTTGGGATATGCTGGTAATTTCTTTGCCGATGCCTTTTTATCAATCAATTCTGGCACACTATTCCTACAAGATATAAGCGAAATGAAATATACCGATGGTGCCTTTGGTTTTAATATTGGTAAAGCATATATAAGCCCTAGAGGTTTTGTTTTAGAAGCTCTTGTTGGTGGTGGACGAAATTTGTTTGAAAGCGAAGGTTCTCCAAACTTTATTGCCAATTTTGCAATAAACCTTGGATATCGTTTCTAAAAAATAACACCTAACTACTAAACGCAGTTTTTACTGCGTTTTTTTTTACATTTATAACTTATGATTAAAAAAAACAGAGCGCAAATAAGTGAATTTATCATTCACAAAGTTGGTAATAAATATAACAGTACTCGTAATTTATTTTCTGATAAAACATTACAATTTGATGAAGGTAGTTATCAATTGATATTTAATTTTTTATTAAAACCATTTACCAATCTTACCGAAAGTTATCGTTTTCATCATCATGCAGATGTGAATTTAAACGAAATGAATAGTTATACATCATCCTTATTTAAACGAGAAGGTGATTTTGTTGAAGTCTCTCAAAATATTGTAAAACATTTGTATGAACAATCCACTTCTGCCAATATTAAAATTGGTGATGTAATGATTGTCCGTTTTGAAGATATTGAAATTAATGACATTTTAACAGATGCCATTGGTATTTTTAAAATTGAAAACAAATCAGATTTTTTTCAAACTTATATTGAAGACGGACAGGTAGAAATTTTATTAGCCGAAGGCATTAGCACCAAAAAACTAGATAAAGGTTGTTTAATAATTAATACGACTGATAGCGAAGGGAAAATTGTCCTTAGTGTAGATAACAACACCTATGATGCGCAATATTGGATTAAAAATTTCTTACAAATAAAATCGGCTGACGATAGTAATAGTCATACCAAAAATTATATGGAGTTTTGTGCCGCTTTCTCTGAAGAGGTAATTAAAGAAAATTTTGGAAACAAAAATCAAAGTGAGTTTTTAGCCAATACTGTAGATTATTTTAAGGAACACGACAATGTAAATACAGACGATTTTAAAACGACCATCTTTGAAGAAGAAAAACACATAGAACTCTTTGACGACTATAAAAAACAATACGAATCCGTAGAGAATATTATTTTAAGAAATGATTTTGTGGTTGCAGATAAAGTACTTAAAAAAGAAAAACGTAATTTTAAATCGGAATTTAAGTTAGACACCAACATTACCATAAAAGTTGATTTAGACGCGCCAGATGCAGCACAATATTATCTAGAACGTGGCTTTGATGAAGAAAAGAAAATGTTTTTTTATAAGGTGTTTTTTAATGAAGAGAAATAGCTTGTTATTAAATTCATTATTAATTAATGAACTCAGCCTTAAAAACGAATTCAAAATTTCTCTTTATTTGTGCTTTCAATAAAGAAACATCAATAGTTTTATTTAATTCTACTGCCATAGAAGTTACTGATTTTCCTCGTATTCCACAAGGAATAATATGATCAAAATAACCTAAATTAGTAGACACATTCAAAGCAAAACCATGCATAGTAACCCAACGCGATGTTCTTACACCAAGTGCGCAAATTTTACGGGCAAATGGCGTCCCAACACCAAGCCAAACACCTGTTTCGCCATCGCTACGTTCTCCAATTAAATTGTATTCTGCTAAAGTTAAAATAATGACTTCTTCTAAATTACGCATATATTTATGGATATCGGTTTCGAAATTATCGAGATCCAAAATAGGGTAACCCACAATTTGTCCAGGTCCGTGATAGGTAATATCGCCACCTCTATTAGATTTAAAAAAAGTAATTCCCTTAGCTTCTAATTGCTTTTTGGATAACAACAAGTTATTTACATCACCACTTTTACCCAATGTATATACATGCGAATGCTCGGTAAATAAGAAATAACTTGGCGTAGGATTAAACTTCTCATTATTTCGATTATCCAATTTTATATCAATAACTTCTTGAAATAACGTATTCTGATAATCCCAAGCATCTTTATATGCTTTTAATCCGATATCTTGTAACTTAATTTTTTGCATTATATATTATAGATTGGCAAAGGTCGTGATTATTTTAGTATCTTTGGTTTATGGAAGGTGAAAAATATTCAATTTCAACTAAAATTATGGCTTTTTTGCTTGCATTCATTTTTATTATGATACCTCTTCACGATTTACTTATCGATTTTGAACCTTATTTAATATTTAAAGAGACTTCTAATTTGGGCTGTATGAGTGGTTTTCTTTTTTAACAAATCATATGAATAAAATCATCATTGCTGGCGGAACAGGCTATTTAGGAAATATTCTTAGCTCTTATTTTATAAAAGAAAGTTATAATGTTACAATTATAACTAGAGGAAATTCTAAAACAGAAAATAAGATAAACTACATCAATTGGGATGATAATTGGCAATCTGCGCTCGAATCTTCTAAGGCGATTATCAATTTAACAGGAAAATCAATCAATTGTTTGTTTACCGCTAATAATAAAAAAGCTATTATAGAATCTCGCCTTACAGCAACTAAAAAAATAAATTTAGCAATTTTACAATGCAACAATCCGCCTGAAGTTTTCATAAACGCCTCTGGAGCATCAATCTACAAATGTAGTTTTGACAAAACTCATGATGAGTATAACGAAGATTTTGGAAACAGTTTCTTAACCGAAGTTTGTAAACAATGGGAAACTGAATTCTATAAAAAAACAACGCCAAACACAAGAAAAGTAGCCATTAGAATTACGCCAGTTTTAGGTAAAGAAAGTCACGCCATAAAACCTTTAAAAAAAGTTGTAGCTTTAGGATTAGGTGGAAAACAAGGTCATGGAAAACAATACTTTTCTTGGATTCATGAAACTGATTTCATTAAAGCCATCCAGTTTATTATAGATACTAAAAAAATTTGTGGAACCGTAAATTTAACGTCACCAAATGCAATTACAAACCACTTTTTTATGCAATCATTTAGAAAAGCAATGCGTATTCCTTTTGGTATTCCTACACCTTCTCTCCTATTACATTTAAGTAAATATGTAACCAAGGTTGAACCTGAATTGATTCTGGATTCAATACGTATTTATCCTAAAAAATTAGAGGAATTTGATTTTGAGTTTGATTATGGAACTATTGAGAAGGCATTGGAGGAAATTGTAAAAAAATAAAAGCCAATTTATCCATCAAAATCATATATTTGTAAATTCATTATACAAAACAATAAATAAACCATTATGCAATTATCAGAACAAGAAATTGTCCGTAGAGAATCTCTTCAAAAACTAAGAGATTTGGGCATCAATCCGTATCCAGCAGCACAGTTTAAAACAACGGCTTCTGTCAAACAGATTATTGCAAATTTTGATAAATACGAAGGTAAAAAAGTAACACTTGCTGGTAGAATAATGAGTCGTAGAATTATGGGTTCGGCTTCGTTTGCTGAACTTAAAGATGGTTCTGGACGCATGCAAATTTATATAAATAGAGATGAAATTTGCCCTACCGATGATAAAATAATGTACAACACCGTATTCAAAAAATTATTGGATATGGGTGATATTATTGGCGCAACAGGAGATGTTTTTAAAACTAAAGTTGGTGAAGTTTCTATTCGTGTAAACGAATTGACCTTACTATCAAAATCATTAAAACCGTTGCCCGTTGTTAAAAAAGATGCTGATGGCAATGTGCACAATGCCCTAACCGATCCAGAATTACGTTACAGACAACGTTATGTCGATTTAATTGTAAATGATCACGTAAAAGACACGTTTATAAAACGTACAAAAATAACAAATGCCATACGTCAGTTTTTTAATGAACGTGACTATTTAGAGGTAGAAACGCCCATTTTACAGCCAATTCCTGGTGGCGCATCGGCAAGTCCGTTTGTGACACATCACAATGCATTGGGCATTCCATTGTATTTACGTATTGCCAATGAATTGTATTTAAAACGATTAATTGTTGGTGGTTTTGATGCTGTTTATGAATTCTCCAAAGATTTCCGTAACGAAGGTATGGATAAAACCCACAATCCAGAATTTACGGTAATGGAATTGTATGTTGCCTACAAAGATTACCATTGGATGATGGATATGACCGAGCAATTATTAGAAAAAGTAGCCTTAGAATCTAATAATAACACAACCGTAACTTTTGGTAAACACCAAATAAACTTTAAAGCTCCTTATGCACGTGTCCCAATCTTGGAAGCCATAAAAAAACATACAGGTTTTGACCTTAACGGAAAAAATCAAGCAGAATTAATTGCCATTGCTAAGAAATTAGGCTTAGAAGCCGATGAAACTATGGGTATAGGAAAATTAATTGATGAAATATTTGGCGAAAAATGTGAACACCATTACATTCAGCCTACATTCATAACAGATTATCCTAAAGAAATGAGTCCGTTATGTAAAGAACATCGTGATGATTCAAGACTAACCGAACGTTTTGAATTAATGGTTGCTGGTAAAGAATTGGCAAATGCTTATACAGAATTGAATGACCCAATAGATCAAAGAGAGCGTTTTGAGGAGCAATTAAAATTATCCGAAAAAGGAGATGATGAGGCTATGTTTATAGATCAAGATTTTATTAGAGCTTTGGAATATGGTATGCCTCCAACATCTGGTATTGGTATTGGTATTGATCGTTTGGTGATGTTTATGACCAACAATGATTCTATACAAGAAGTTTTATTTTTTCCTCAAATGCGACCAGAGAAAAAACAAGTTGCGCTAACCGATGAAGAAAAAATAGTGTTTGAAATATTAAAGAAAAATTCACCAATTGAATTGGTAGATTTAAAATCAAAATCTGGTTTGAGTAATAAAAAATGGGATAAATCGATAAAAGGATTAACAAAAAATAATCTCGCTAAAGTAGAGAAAAATGAAGATGGTTTGTTTGTTAGTGTTGCTGAATAGGTTATCAATATTAACAGATTTCTTAGCTCTTACAATTACGTAGTATTACTCAAATACCCCTAAATGCAAACTTTTAATAATACCATCTGCCAATCCAATTTTTGGAACGTGCACTTTCCGTGCGCCACTCCATTTCATAGCCGATAAATATATTTTGGTTGCTGGGATAATCACATCCGATCTATCTGGATTTAATTTAAGTTCAGAAATACGTTCTTCATAAGTCATTTCTTTTAAAAATTTATAATGCGCATTTAAATATATATAAGACAATGGTTTCCCTAACTTATTACCCGAATGTTTAAAAATATGATTGATATTTCCACCAGAACCTATTAATTCAACATTGCCAACCTTTGCGCTTTCATTTTTTATCCAATGTTCCATTTCTTTCCAAGTACGCTTTGTTCCTTTTTTATCGAGCAATCGTACGGTTCCCATTTTATAAGATTTAGATGCCACCACTTTTCCTTTTGAGAAAAAAGTGAGCTCTGTACTTCCACCACCAACATCTACATACAAATAGGATTTATTTCCATCGATTAAATCAGATAAATCTGTTGATGAAATAATTTTTGCTTCCATTTCACCATTGATAATCTCTATCTCTATACCAGTTTCTTTTTTAATTAAATCAACTACTTTATTTCCATTGGATGATTCTCGCATAGCTGACGTTGCAAATGCTTTATACCGTTCCGATTGATGAACATCCATTAATAATTTATATGCTTTCATTGCGTCAATCATTCTACGTTGATTGCCTTTTGATATTTTCCCTTCGGTAAAAACATCTTTCCCCAAACGAATAGGCACTCGAATTAATGACACTTTTTTATATTGAGGATCATTATGTTTTGTTATAACTACATTGGCAATTAATAAACGAATGGCATTTGAACCAATATCAATGGCTGCGTATTTTTTTATTTTCACAGTTTAATGGTTTTAACTGGTTTGTGATTTTTAGGAAAATCGAACAAAAATGTTTTTCCAGCTGATTTTATTGGTTTAATGTTTTTCCAATGTTTTGTATCAAACTTTATTCCTATAACACCACAAGTTGGCACGTGCAAAATTTCTTTATTTCCAAAACTATTAACAAAATCATTGATTCCGTGATCGTGACTAAAAATTATGGCTGAATTGTAACCGTCATCCAACGCTTTAATCGTTTTAATTAAATAACCATCGCTAAAACTGTACAAAGAACTATTAATTTTTAAATTTGCTAATGGATATTTAAATGTATTGCAAAAAATAACACCTGTATGCAAGGCTCTATTTGCACTACTTGAAATGAACACATCGGGTTTTTTTATGTTTTTTTTTAGAACATTCGCCATTAAATAAGCATCATTTATACCTCTTTTTTTCAAAGGGCGATCCATATCTTTTACACCTTGATAGATCCAAGATGATTTTGCATGACGAACTATATATAATGTTTTCATTGTTTGTAAAGTTAATACTTTTTTAAAACAGAATAAAGAAAATTATAATTTTTTATGGCTGTAATCGTTCTGCCAACCAATTAAAATCTTCACCCAATGTAAACCGTATTCTATCGTGCATTCGGTTTGGTCTTCCTTGCCAAAATTCGATTACTGTTGGTTTTATTAAATAGCCACCCCAGTGTATAGGACGCGAAATTCCTCTATTTTTAAATTTTTCTTGATGCTTTTTTAATTTTTCATCTAAGGCTTTTCTAGAAGCAATTACTTCACTTTGATTTGATGCCCAAGCGCCTATTTTACTTCCACTTGGTCTAGAGTCAAAATAACCGTCAGATAAATTTTCTGGTAATTTTTCTGCAATACCTTTTATAATAACTTGTCGTTCCAAACCTTGCCAAAAAAAAGACAAACTCACGTTTGGATTATTTGAAATCGCTTTTCCTTTCTCGGAATTATAATTGGTATAAAACACAAAACCTTCCCACGTAAAACGTTTTAGTAAAACAATTCTTGACTTTGGGAAACCATCCAAACCAACAGTAGCTAAGTTCATTGCATTAGCTTCTCCAGATTCGTTCTCTTCGGCTTCTAAAAACCACGTTTGGAACAACTGCATAGGATTGTCATCAATACTTTGTTCTAGTAAGGCTGATTTTTTATATATTTTTCGGCTATTAGCCAAGTTCTCATCCAACTTTGTCATACTAAAAATATTTAGGTAAATCTCTACTTCCGTGAAGCACACGAACTATTCTTATTTTGTTAATAAATATTCTATAAAATATGATATGCTTATTTTTTGCAACGCTATAAAAATCTTTTTTTATTTCTATACGATGTCTTCCAATTTTAGGATCCGTTAATAAATAATTATAGATTTCATGAAATTCAGTAATATACTCAATCGCTTTTTTAATACCATATTCATTTAAAGTATAATCAAATATTTTTTCAATATCATTGTCTGCTTTTTGAGATAACTCATAAAACTGCTTTACTTTTTTCATTTTTTAAGTGTCGCAACTTTATCATTAATAATATCCAAAACAGTTCTTTCACTCGTTTCACCTTCCCAACCCAACTCAATTTCTCTTCTTAGGTCTTCAATAATTCGATGACGATAAACTTCATGAAGGCGTAGTGCATCTCTCACAACTTCACTTGCGTTTTGAAAATCACCTGAGCTCACCTGAGTTGAAATATAATCCTGTTGCTTTTCTGTAAAACTAATATTCATAATTTATAATTTTATCAAATATAATGATTATATCCATATTTAGCAAATATAGCCATAGAACTCTATCAAGACACTTTAAGACCTTACTTCTTTTTGCTAATTAACCACAAGCCAATAAAAGTCATCAATCCATTAATAGGTAAAATTTCCCAATGGAATTGATAATAGTTTTTACTTGCAAATTTACCTGCGCAAACCCAAGCTGTTTCTTTACAGTCATCTAAACTTAACTCATTATAATAGGCGAATAATGTTGGTGAAATTGTAATTAAATAGGTTATTAAAATGGAAAATATTGCTACAATCCAAACGTATTTTTCTTTTAGCATTTTATTTGTAAAAAGTCCAAATGCAAACAGACCTAACAATGGTCCATAGGTAAATGTGGCAAATTTAAACAAGTTTCCTACTACATTTCCCTTTAGATTATTAAAGACAATTACAACAACAATAAGTACTAGAGAAATAATTACATGTACTTTTTTTCGCAAGGGTTTTTGTTCTTCTTTTGGTTTATTCTCAATATCCAAAAAATCTACCGATACCGATGTTGTTAACGACGTTAAAGCAGAATCTGCACTAGAATAAGCAGCCGCAATTAAGCCAATTATAAATACTATTGCTAAAGCAGATCCCAAACCTTGATTCATTGCAATTTCTGGAAATAACAAGTCTGTTCTTGGTTTTCCATCTACAATAGGAATTGCAACTCCAAACTTTTCTGCATAGATAAATAATAAGGCACCTAAAGACAAAAACACAAAATTTACAACAAGTAATAAGGTTATCATTGTTGCCATATTTTTTTGAGCATCTTTTTGATTTTTACACGTCAAATTCTTTTGCATCATATCTTGATCTAAACCAGTCATCGCAATAGCAATAAAAACTCCTCCAATAAAGTACTTCCAAAAATATTTAAAAGACTTAGCATCTTCAAAATGGAAAATTTTACTTTTACTAGCAAATGCATCCGATTTTAAAAATTCAAAATAAGTAATATCAAGCTTATCTAATAACAAATAAATAGCGACTCCAACTGCAACCAACATTGCTAATGTTTGCAAAGTATCTGTCCATACAATTGTTTTAATGCCACCTCTAAACGTATAAACCCAAATTAATAGAATCGATAAAACTACAGTTAGCCAAAACGGCACACCAAGTGATGCAAAAACGATATATTGCATAGCTAACGCTACTAAAAACAAGCGAAAGGATGCACCTGTTATTCGAGAAATTAAAAAGAAAAAAGCGCCAGTTTTATAACTTTTCGAGCCAAAACGCTGGTCTAAATATTGATAAATAGACGTTACATTCAATCGGTAATACAATGGTAATAAAACCAAAATTATAAAAAATGTTCCCACAAAAAAACCAAAAACACCTTGCATATAAGCAAATTGTTGTCCTTTAATTAATCCTGGAACCGATATAAACGTAACACCAGACAAGGTTGCACCTATCATTCCAAAAGCAACTACATACCAAGGCGATTGTTTTTTGGCTTTGAAAAAAGTCTCGTTATTATCTTCTTTACCTGTAAAATAAGAGACTAATAATAATATCCCAAAATACGAAGCAATGATTATTAATATAGTTGTAGAATTCATTGTTTATTTTTATAGGTTTTAATAAAAAACATTTTAACTTTCACAAAGAAACAAAATAAAACGGAATAATAATTTTAAATTCTATTTCTTTCAATTATTATAAATTATATTTGTCCGATGAATTTTTCTTCCAAACTTTTAGAAAATGCTGTAAATGAAATTTCTGGCTTGCCAGGCATTGGAAAACGTTCTGCTTTACGATTAGCTTTACACTTATTAAAGCAACCAAAAGAACGTACACATTATTTAATAAATGCATTAAAAGTTTTAAGGGAAGATATTAAACATTGTAGAAATTGTCACAATATATCTGATATTGAGTTATGTGAAATTTGTTCAAATACTAACAGAAATGCAGAGGTTATTTGTGTTGTTGAGGACATTAGAGATGTAATGGCCATTGAAAATACGGCACAATTTAAAGGTTTATATCATGTTTTAGGTGGTAAAATATCTCCAATGGAAGGTATAGGACCGCATAACCTAACTATTGAAAACTTGGTTGAAAAAGTTAAATCTGGTATAGTAAAAGAAATTATTTTTGCATTAAGTTCTACTATGGAAGGAGACACAACTAATTTTTATATTTTTAAACAAATTGAAGCCTATACAATAAACATTTCAACTATTGCGCGAGGAATATCCGTTGGTGATGAAATAGAATATGCCGATGAAATAACACTTGGACGAAGTATTTTAAATAGAATTCCGTTTGAGAGCAGTTTGAGAAATCAGTAATCAGTAATCAGTAATCAGTAATCAAGAATAATAAATTGCATTTAAAAAAGCACCATCTAGATTTATCAATTATCATTGTAAACTACAATGTGCATTTCTTCTTAGAACAATGTTTGCAAAGTGTTGTAGATGCAAGTAAGGAAATTTCATCTGAGATTATTGTTGTTGATAACAATTCTCACGATGCAAGTTGTGACATGATTTCTAAGAAATTCCCTCAAGTTAAGCTCATTGCTAATAAAGAGAATACTGGATTTTCTAAAGCTAACAATCAAGGTGTGGCCACTGCAAAAGGTGAGTTTGTATTGATTCTTAATCCTGATACTGTTGTTGCCGAAGATACTTTTTCAAAAATTTTATCATTTGCAAAAACAAAGCAAAATATTGGTATACTTGGGGTAAAATTGGTTGATGGTCATGGTTCATTTTTGCCAGAAAGCAAGCGTGGCATTCCAACTCCAAAGGTGTCATTTAATAAACTTACAGGTATATCGAGCAAACAAACTGGTAAATATTATGCTACGCATATTGATCCAAACGAGAATGGTGTTGTAGAAATTTTAGTTGGTGCATTTATGTTAATTAAGCGCAGTATTTACAATGAAGTAAAAGGTTTTGATGAGGATTATTTCATGTATGGCGAAGATATCGATTTAAGTTATAAGGTTCACAAATCAGGTTATCAAAACTATTATTTTTCCAATACGCAAGTAATTCATTACAAAGGAGAAAGTACAAAAAAAGACGTTAAATATTTAAAACATTTTCACGGTGCAATGAAAATTTTTTATAGAAAACATTTTAAACTCAATAAAATCTATGATTTTGTAATGAGTTTTGGAATAAAGTTTTGGTATTTTATGAAACTCATAAAGCTTAAAACTAGAGATGATAAAATTTCAATTACCAAAGATTTTATTTATGTTGGAGCTAACCAAAGCCTTTTTGCAAAACTAATAGGCACTCTTAATCCTAATTTAGCTGTAAATCATACAGCAATTGATATTGACGCCATATTGATTAATAAAATTGATACTGTTTTTTTTGATAACAACTCTATATCTAATGCGGACATTATTGCAGCTATTCAAACTTTAAATAATAACGATATTTCATTCCGATTCATCCCAAAAGGTTGTGATTTTTATATTGGGAGTGATTCATCTTATGATAGAGGAATCGTGCAAAAAATTAGATAATAATGCTTGTTAATATAGAAAATAGTTGGCATAGTATTTTAGAAAATGAATTTCAAAAATCATACTTTAAAAAATTAAGCGCCTTTGTAGATGATGCTTATAGGGAAAAGGTATGTTATCCGAAGAAAAATCAAATATTTAATGCTTTTAATCATTGTTCCTTTGAAGATTTAAAAGTTGTTATTATTGGTCAGGATCCGTATCACGGTGAAAATCAAGCTAACGGCTTGTCTTTTTCGGTCAATGATGCTATTAAAATTCCACCGTCGCTAAAAAATATTTTTAAAGAATTAGAATCGGATTTAGGAAAACCAATACCAACGCATGGAAGTTTAAAAAAGTGGGCAACACAAGGTGTTTTATTACTCAATGCAACTTTAACAGTTGAAGCTCACAAAGCTGGATCGCATCAAAACAAAGGTTGGGAAACGTTTACGGATTCTGTTATTAGAACAATATCAAATCAACGAGAAAATGTGGTCTTCTTATTATGGGGCGGTTTTGCTCAAAAAAAAGGAAAACATATCGATAAAGAAAAACATTTCTTGATAAAATCTGTTCATCCATCACCATTGAGTTCCTATAGAGGTTGGTTTGGCAGTAAACCTTTTTCAAAAACAAATGCCTATTTAAAAAAGTTAAATTTGAAAGAAATTGATTGGTAATACAATTACACATAACAATTCAAATTCATAACTGATTTTTTTTCTTCATACTTCTCTTTACTTTTTTGAAGTGCTTTCTGGCTAATTTATTTAATTTTTTAATTTCTTTTCTATTTGTTAAGGCTTTTAATTTTGTGCGAGATTTCTCATTAACTGTTAAAAAAGGAGTGACTTTTTCACCATTTAAATAAAAATTTGAAGTTAATAAATATTCGGATAAATTGGCATAAACAAGATACTTTTCCCCTTTAACAAAGTCCTTTCCTTTATATCTAATTGTAATTTGAACAAACTCTTCGTTATCTCCTTTAAATAGTTTAATAACTTTAAAAGTATAAATAATTCTAATATAATTTTGTTCCGTATTAATACTTGGCGCTAAAACTTTGGATTGTTTTAATTCTCTTTTAACAAGTTCGCCAACAAAAACTGTATTTGATTTTTTGAATGATTTTTTAATGTTTTTATTTTCAGATAAAAACATTAAATTTAATGCTATTCCAAGCCAAATAAAAAGTAGTATTTTAAAATTCATCTTTTAAATCTCAATTTTAAACGTCAAACTGAGCTAAATGATGATCTATATGCTTATAAAATAAATTATTCCATTGTTCTGCGGATAGTTTTCCAAAAGATTTAGTATCTCTAGGTATTAGAACTTCAACTCCATTTTTTTGGGTTAATATTATATAATCTATCAAACGTTTTTTTTCTTGTTCAAAATCTTTACTATCATTTATAATAAAATAAGGCGCTGTTCTTCCATTTCGCTTAAACGGTTTTGGACCAACAACCGTTTCCTTTACAAACGTTTTTAGCATAAAACGGGTCAATGCGTTTGGTTTTGGGAATTTATCGCTTTCATAAATCACTTCATATTGAATATTGGTATGCGCCAACATTTGAGCAACAGTCATTGTTCCCCAAACAGGATTTGACTTAGAGTTTAAGTTATTAATTCTCGAAATAACTTCATTGCATACTGTTTTGTCAAATATATTTTTCATTTTAAATAATAATAGTTCATTTATTAATTAGAGAACGCGTATTTTACAATATTTGCGCCCATTTTAAGTGCTTTTTCTCTTACTTCTTCTGGATCGTGATGTACTGCCGCATCTTCCCAACCATCGGATAAATCACATTGAAAATCATAAAAACAAACTAAACGACCTTCGTAAAACAAACCAAAACCTTGTGGTGACTGATTGTCATGTTCGTGAATTTTTGGAAGACTTTCAAAATCATAATTTTGATGATAAATAGCATGATCATTTGGTATTTCTTCAAAATCTAATTTTGGAAATATTTTTTTCATTTCCTTACGGATGTATTTATCCAAGCCATAATTATCCGATATATGTAAAAAACCACCAGATGTGAGATAATTTCTTAAATTTTCAATAGTATTTTCATCAAAAAAAACATTTCCATGTCCAGTCATAAAAACAATTGGGTACACAAATAATTCAACACTATCTGGTGAAACAACTTTAGGTGTTTCTGTAATTTTTGTATCTATATTTTCATTACAAAAAGCAATTAAATTTGGTACTGCAGTTGGGTTTGCATACCAATCTCCACCTCCATCGTATTTTAAAACGGCAACTTCTTGCGACTGTAAGCTTATTGTTAATATAAAAATTAAAAAAGTAATG
Source organism: Flavobacteriaceae bacterium (assembly GCA_036478895.1). Taxonomy (GTDB): domain Bacteria; phylum Bacteroidota; class Bacteroidia; order Flavobacteriales; family Flavobacteriaceae; genus S010-17. The sequence goes on from JAZGEV010000004.1 coordinate 21,976, forward strand.
TATTTATTCATAAAATTTACTCATTTGCGTATGCAACACTATGTACTGCTACAATTCCTGCTGTTTCTGTTCGTAATATACTATTTCCCAAAGATACCGATTTAAAGTTATTCTCCAAAGCATAATTAATTTCATCTATAGAAAAATCACCTTCGGGACCAATTAATAGTGTAATATCATTTCCTTTAACAAGTGAATTCTTAAAGGAATTTTTATTAAAATCTTCGCAATGTGCAATAAACAAATCGGCTTTACTATTATTAACAATGAATGATTTAAATTTAACTACTTGATTTAATTTTGGTAAATAATAACGTTTTGATTGTTTCATTGCAGTAACAATTACTTTCACTAAACGTTCCATTTTCACTACCTTTCTCTCGGAATGATGACACAAAAGCAAGGTTATTTCAGTAACACCAATTTCTGTTGCTTTTTCTAAAAACCACTCAATACGTTGACTATTTTTAGTTGGCGCAATGGCAATATGTAATTTATAGTTTAATTTTAGTTCTTGCTTTTCAATTTTTTCTATTTCAACCAAACATTGCTTATCATTTGCATTTACTATTTTGGAATGAAACAAATAACCTTTACCGTTTGTAATGAACAACACATCATCATTTTTTTTTCGTAAAACCTTTACAATGTGCTTACTCTCCAATTTATTAAATGTAAATTGAGTGTCATTTTTATCAATATTTTTATCGTAAAATAATTGCATTTATTTTTTCTTCTTTTTCTTCTTTTTCTTGAAAAATGATGGTGTTCCTTTTTTAGACTTTTTACTTTTACGACGTTTTTTATGTTTTACTTTTTTAACTTTTCTCTTCTTTTTTCTTTTCTTAAAAATACGTTTAAAGAATGGCTCTTTAGTTCCCTCTAATTCTCCATTAGCTTTCTTTTTTCCTTTGTGCCTATCCAATCTCCAAGAACCACCTAAACTTACATAGTTTATTGTACCTTGACTCACCATTGTTGTTCTAGCAGCAACATCCAATTGAATATTTTTACTGATTAAATAAGCAGTTCCTGCACCAAATTGAAATTTGTTGTTTTTATTTTTTCTAAAATTACCTTGATGCTCACCAAACATAGACCATTTTTCGTTTAACGCATAGGTTGCTGTTAGAATGTAGCTGTATTCCATATCGGATAATAAAATACGATCTACTATAAGGTTTGTTAATAATACAAAGCGGTCATTAAAATCATTTTGTAATAAAACAGCGCCTTTTAAACTCATTTTATCTTCCTTAAAACCATCGCTTAAAAAATTTGAATTCCAACCTGCATAGACACCAACCGAAGGAATTAAACGTTTCCAATCGAATGCCATACGTTTTTTCCAACTGCGTACTTCTTTAGATTTATCGGTATATTTTGAATTATAGATTAAATATTTTGCACCTAAAGTTAATCGGCTTAAGCCATTTACAGTTGTTGGATTTGTAATTAACACATTATGAAAAGAGCGTTCATCTTGTTGGTAAGCAACATCTAAATTAACTTCTAATTTTTCAATGAAACGTCCATAACGCAAAAACAAATTGGCACCAAATGAATTATCAGCATAAAACAATTCATTAATTTTGCTTTGCTCATAAAACGCACCTGTTTCTACTTGAAAAACTTTGGTTCCAACACCATAAGGGCTTTCAGAAAAACCAGGTCGTTTAGAATTTATTATTGGTGTATATTGTGCACTAATTAAATGACAAACAAATAAAAATGCAACCGAGATTATTATTTTTTTCATATCTAAATTATTAATTTTTGGTAAAAATACTATTTTAATATTTTTATAACGTTTTATTTAAAGTCAAATTGTTATTTTTGAATAAAATTAAAAATATATGGGTGTATTAAAAACTATTGCAATTATAATGTTGGTTTGGTATGGATTAAAAATTATTGGTCGATTTGCTTTTCCAATTATTCTAAAACGTTTTATGGGCAAGATGGAAGATCGTTTTAAACAACAAATGCAAGGACAAGATAATCAAAAAAAAGAAGATATTAATATTGGCGAAACAATTATTGATAAAAAAACACGTGAAAAAACAAGTAACGATACTGTTGGCGAATATGTAGAATATGAAGATGTGGACTAATCATCATTCGTTAAAACACTAAATTAACCTAATTCTTTATAAATTTAAACCAATTGAAAAAATTCCTACCTTATATAATAACATTAGTAACCTTTATTATTATTTCTGTAGCTTACTTCTCTCCTATTTTGGAAGGCAAGCAAATTTCACAAAGTGATATTATACAATTTAAAGGTTCTTCTAAAGAAATTGCAGATTATAGAGAAAAACACCAAAAAGAACCCTATTGGACAAACACCTCTTTTGGTGGTATGCCTGCATATAATGTAAGTGCTTTATATCCAAACAATCACATTAGTAAAGTAGATAAAATATTGCGGTTTTTACCAAGACCAGCAGATTATTTATTTCTCTATTTCTTTGGTTTTTTCTTTTTATTAACTGTTTTAAAAGTAGAATGGAAACTCGCTATATTGGGCGCACTTACGTTTGGATTTTCTACCTATTTTATTATAATTCTTGGTGTTGGTCACAATGCAAAAGCGCACGCTATTGCCTATTTCCCTTTAGTTTTATCAGGTATATTACTCGTTTTCAAAAAACGTTATTTATTTGGTTTTATAATCACAACACTTGCAATGGCGCTTGAAATTAATACAGGACACCCGCAAATGACCTATTATCTTTTATTTATGGTTATCATTTTGGGCATTGTATTAGCTCTAAAAGCAGTTAAAACAAAATCTTTAACTACATTTTTAAAGCAAATTGCACTTTTAATAATTGCTGTAATATTAGGTATTGGTATGAATGCAACGAGTTTAATGGCAACGAATCACTACGCTAAAGATAGCACACGTAGTAAAAGTGAATTAACCATAACGCCAAATGGACAGAAGAAAGAAGTCACAACTGGTTTAGATAAAAATTATATAACTGAGTATAGTTACGGTTTTTTAGAAACATTCAATTTATTTATACCACGTTTTATGGGTGGCGGAAGTAGTGAAAATGTAGGCGAAAATTCAAATACATATAATTTTATTAACGAAGCTGCTGGACCACAGCAAGCACTTGAATTTTCAAAAAACACACCAACTTATTGGGGAAAACAACCCTATGTAAGTGCGCCAGCATATATTGGTGCTATTGCTATATTTCTGTTTGTTCTTGGAATTTTCTTAGCTAAGAAAAAATACAAAAAATGGTTGATAGGCGCAACCGTTTTTTCATTATTACTAAGTTATGGTAAGAATTTTGGTTTGCTAACCAATTTCTTTATTGATTATGTGCCGTTCTATAATAAATTTAGAGCAGTTACTTCCATACAAGTGATTGCTGAATTAGCCATTCCCTTATTAGGAATATTGGGCTTGAAACAATTTTTTAGTCACAAAATACAGGATGATAAAAAATTAAAAGCACTAAAACTTGCACTTTATATTGTTGGTGGATTGGCATTATTTTTCACAATTTTTGGACAATTTATATTCGATTTTAACGGGCAGAATGATAGAGGTTTAGATAAAATGCTTGCCGGTTTTTCTGATGCAATTATTACAGATAGAAAAGCGCTTTTTTTCAAAGATAGCTTGCGTTCTTTACTATTGGTATTGATAACAGCAACTTTGTTATGGGCATTTATAAAGAAAAAAATTGATTACACAAAAAGCATCATTGCTTTAACAGTATTGGTCTTATTCGATTTGGTTTTGATAGATAGACTTTATGTGAATAATGATAATTTTGTTGATGCCTATAAAGTAGAAAAGCCTTTTACCGCAACTGGTATTGATAAAGAAATTTTAAAAGACAAATCTCATTACAGAGTCATTAACTTTAATAGCAACCCAATGAATGAAGGACGCACATCGTATTTTCATAATTCTGTTGGTGGCTATCACGCAGCAAAACCAAGACGATATAAAGAATTATTTGATTTTCAATTAACCTCAAAAATGAATGAAGAAACCTTAAATATGCTAAACACAAAGTATCTTATTTTTCCCGATGAAAAAGGACGTGAGCAGGTTCAGAAAAATGAAGAAGCTAATGGTAATGCATGGTTTGTAAACACCATTAAATTTGTTTCAAATGCCGATGAAGAAATTAAAGCATTGGATAACTTGAACACCAAAACCAATGCAGTTATTGCGATGAATTTCAAAAAATTTGCAAAAAAAACATATGTGAAAGATAGCACAGCAATTATTAAATTGACTAAAAAAGAAACAACCAAATTCACTTATAATAGTTTTACAACTGAATCTCAATTCGCCGTGTTTTCTGAAATGTATTTTGACGATTGGGTTGCTTATATTGATGGAATAAAAGCACCTATTTTACGTGTAAATTATGTGTTGCGTGGTTTAGAAATTCCATCGGGTAAAAGAGAAATTGTTTTTGATTTTCAACCTAAAGTTGTTAGTAAAGGAAATCGGGTTACACTTATTTCGTATATCACTTTTATATTGGTTACATTAGGCTGGTTTTTTATGCGTAGAAAAAACATCAGTTAACTTAAAGGTTCGTAGTATTAATAATAGTAAGGAAATTAACTAGTTATAAGTTAAACATTCCATCTATTAAGTAATAAAATGCTATTCATCGTAAAAAACACGTCGTTTATATATTATTTTTCTAAATGCCCTTAATCTATACTATATTTACAACAAACAATATATTTACTTTAATTCTTAATTATTTTATATTATGATAAAAAAATACCTTAATATTTCATTATTAACGCTAACATTGGTATCATTTGTTGGGTTTTCACAAACTGGACCAGGTGGCGTTGGCTCAACCGATGGCACATCGAATTTAGCGTTATGGTTAAATGCTGATAAAGAAACTGTCAATACTACTTGGTCAGATCAATCGGGTAACGGATTTGATTTTACAGGAGTAGGAACAACATTTAACAGTGCAACTGCAAATGGTTACAACTCTTTTGAATTTACGCCAGGAGCTACTCATGCAATGCCTCAATATTTTGAAAGAGCTTATGAAGCAGATTTGAATACTGCGGAATTTTCTGTTTTCACAGCGTCTAAAGTAACTGCTAGCACTGCAACAAAAACGCTTTTAGTAAGTGAAGACTGGCACGATATAAGTGGAACATACAAACCAGGTGGATTTAATTTTAATGTAACAGATACAGCAGGTGGAGATTTTTGGTCAGCAGTATATGGAGCGCAACCAACCGATGCTTTATATGAAGGTTACTGGATCAACACAGTTGATAGTTGGGCAGGACAATTTTTTCAGCATAATGCTGTAGGAAGCAATTCTTTTGTAAATGGAGAACTCTATTTTGACACTTCTACAGATGCGAATTTAGCGAATGATACATATACAGCAAATGCTGGTCAACCAATGAGAGTTGGAGCAAATTTTGCTTGGGACAGTGCTGCTGGAGCTAGTATTTATCAAACTTTTTTCGAAGGAGAAGTTGGAGAAGTTATTGTATATAAAACTGCAATTAACGCAGCACAAAGAGTTATTATTGAAAATTATTTAGCTGCTAAATATGGTTACATCTTAGATTCACAAGATGCTGCAGAAGTGTACGATTTATATGAACATGATAACGCAGCAAATGGAAATTATGATCATAATGTTGCAGGAATTGGTATGCATGATGCAGCAGCAGATACACATTTAGAATCCCAAGGAACAGGAATTGTAAAAATTGGAGCTGCAATTACTGCAGTAGAGAATTTCTTATTTTGGGGTGAAGAAACAAAAGATGCAACGTATGATTTTTCAACAAGTGCACAAGGAACAGAACGTTTAAATAGTAAATGGCGTGTAGATGACCGTTATGGTTTAGGAGCAATTAGTACCGTTTCAATTGCGGTAGCAGATTTAGATGCAGCTGTTACAGGTGATGTTTTTAGACTTGTTGTTAGTGCAACAGACGATTTTGCAGTGAGTACAACCTATCCAATGACTTTGTCTGGTGGTGTTTACTCTGTAGATAATGTTGATTTAGTTGATGATAACTATTTTACTTTTGAAGGTGTTGACACTTCATCTGTTCAAGATATTTCTGATAGTAACTCTATAAAACTTATAGACAATACAGATCACATAACAATTAACAGTAATGATGTTATAAAAAATGTTCAATTTTATAATATGCTAGGTCAGCAATTAATTTCTAAAACTGTAAATAATACTGATTTAAATTTACCTGTAAAATTAAATCAAGGTCAAGTGATTTTAGTTAAAATAACTTTAGAAAACGGGACTGTAATGACAGACAAGTTGATTAAAAAGTAATTCTTAATCTAAATATATAAAAAAGCATGAATTTATTTTCATGCTTTTTTTGTATCTTTACATATATCTAGAAATAAAACTACATTATTTTAAACAATTATGTAACTTTAAATTACTGTACACAACACTTAATAGACACAAATTCATGCGCTTATGCTAAATGATAAAATTACTATTTGTATTCAGAATTCAAATCCAAAGTTACAGAAAATTGCAATACACATTAGACAATTGATTCATCTCTCCTATCCAAACATTGAAGAAAATATTAAATGGAATTACCCTAGTTTTGAGATCAATGGCAAAATTGTTATTACGTTAATGATTCTTAAAAATCATATAAACATCACATTTCAAAATGGTGTGTTAATTATCAACCACCAAAATGTATTGGTTAAATTTGGAGATAAAAGTAATATGAAAGGCTTTAAACACATTAAAAAAATAAGTGATTTACCTAGCGATGAAATTTTAAAAGAATTAATTAATGAAGCTATTGCAATAAATTCAAAATAACTTTTTGATTAAAATTTCATAATTTATAAAACCCTAGTTATTAAACATTTCCACATAATCCAATACTTTTTGCATTAAATGAACACGATCTTTTCCACGTACATTGTGCGGATGCATTGGATAAGTAAAAAAATCTATTTGTACATTTTTATCTACAGATTCCTTTAGCAAAGTTAAACTGTGTTGTGGCACCACTGTTGGATCTACACTTCCGTGGATAAGCAGCAATTTATTATCGCCTAAGTTTTCTAAATACTTTCCAACTCGAGAATTTGCATAGCCTTCTGGGTTTTCTTGTGGTGTATCCATATAGCGTTCGCCATACATGATTTCATAATATTTCCAATCGGTTACAGGTCCACCAGCAACGGCAGTTGTAAAGACATTTGGATGCCTTAACAGTAATGAGCTCGCCATAAAACCGCCATAACTCCATCCATGAACTGCAATTCTATTAGCGTCAATATATGGTAGTTGCTTTATAAAATTAATTCCAGTTAACTGATCTTCCATTGCTGCTTCACCAGCTTTTCTATGAATAATACTTTCAAATGCAAAACCTCTATTTGCAGAACCTCTATTGTCCAATGTATAAACTATATAATCCTTTTGAGTTGCAAACCAATGCATCCACAAACTTGCGCCTCCAAGCCAAGAATTACGTATCATTTGTGCGTGTGTTCCTCCATAAACATAAACCAAAACTGGGTATTTTTTTAAGGGATCAAAATTGGCTGGTTTAATCATTCTGGTATGTAAATCAAAACCGTCGTTTGATTTTAAAGTCATATAATTTGTTTGCCCAATTTTATAGTCTATCAAAGGATTATCTGCTTTAAAAAGCTCTATTTTATTTACAATACCAACACTTAACAAGTTAATTTCTCTTGGTATTGTTGTACTGCTAAAATTATCAATAACATAATCTCCGTGAAGCTTTGCATTGTGCGTTCCTGGTGTTGAAGTGATTTTTGTTATGTCTCCGTATTTTATATTTACTTTATAAATATGAGTTTCTTTTCCCGTTTTATCAGCTGTTGTTATGATCACATTTTCGCCCGTTGTATCGAAACCTAAAATAGATTTAATTACAAATTTAAAATTGGTTACTTGTTTTTTGAATTTCCCTTTGGTAGAATATAAATATAAGTTTTTATAACCATCGCGTTCACTTAACCACAAGAAATCAGTAGTACTGTTTGGTAAAAATACAGCATCATTTTCTGGCTCAACCCAACGATTATTTGATTCTTCAAATATTGTTTTTGCTAATTCTCCATTTTTAACTTTGTAGGTATTGAATTTAAAGTTATTCTGAGCTCTATTGACTTCGGCAACTAAAAGTAAGTTCTCATCGGGAGACCAAGAAAGATTGGTTAAGTAATGTTCATCCGTATTATCAATATCTAGATAACTAACTTCATTTAAAGCTACATTATAAATTCCAATACGTGCTAATTCACTTTCTTCACCTGCCATTGGATATTTTATGTTATTCAATGATGCTGGATAAGTATTTACATCAACCAATGGATAATTTGTGACATAGGTTTCATCTTTTTCATAAAAAGCTAAAAAATTGCCGTTTGGCGACCAGAAAGTCCCTTTAGATATTCCAAATTCATAGCGCGCTATTGCTTGCCCAGTAACAATATTTTTATCTTTATTTATTGTAATCGCAATCTTAGAATCATCAGCAGTAGCGATATATAAATTATTATCAATTGTATAGGCTACTTGATTTGTTTTTTGGTTAAAATCAATATTTTGAGCTTTTTCATCATAACTAATTTTCATGATTTCTTTGTCTAGTATATAATTATACACAACGATACTGTGATTATCTTTAAAAGTCATTTTAGTAGCATCCACATGCATTAATCGCGGTAAACGCTTTAATTCTGGATAGTTTTTTTGAATAGTTTCTAAGGAGATTGTTTTATTTATAGCGTTTTCAATGCCTTTAATTATAAATTTATCGCCTTCTACATAAAGATAACTTTCCGTATCAACAAACTGTATACTTTGCATTGACTTTGGATATAAGCCTTTGTAATATCCCAAAACCGCATCATTAAGAGTCAATTCTTTTTGTTGTGAAAAAGAGTTAAATATTATAAGACTTAAAATTATTAGTAAAATTGATTTTTTCATAATGTTATTTTAGTATAATCCAATAGTTGCCATAATTGGTAAATGATCGGAATATTTTATAGTGTAATTTTCAAATTTATTTATTGTGAATAATTTATCGGTAAATATATAATCAATTCGCATAGGAAATCCTTTTAAATCGAATGTTTTACCAAAGCCACTGCCCGATTCTAAAAAAGAATCATTCATTGCGCCTTTTAAATTTTTATATAGCCAAGAATATGCGGTATTATTAAAATCTCCTGTTAATATAACTGGAAATGTAGTTAATTGTTTATGTTTTAATATTTTTTCAACTTGATTTTGTTGTTTAGCAAATTCTTTTCCTAAACGCTTTATTAATTTATCGGGGTTTTTTTGTCCAAAATTTTCTTTATTCACTTGTAACCCCAAACTTTCTAAATGCAAGTTATAAATACGAATGGTATCTAAATTTTTAACAACATCAACATAAATGGCATCATTAATAGTATGATTGAAATTAACAGAACCTTCATTAATGATTTTATATTTAGAATAAATTGCTTGTCCTATTTTTGATTTGGATGTCGAAATTTTAACATACTTAAATGGATAATTAAATAATTTTTCTGCCGATGGATGAAACTCTTGAAAACTTATAATATCAGGATTTTCTTTTGTAATAAAATTTAATATTTTGATTGGAATATCTGTATCATCAATCCAATCATAAACATTAAATAAACGGACATTGTACGACATTACTTTTAAATCGCTAGTAGTGCCTTTATTTGTTTCTCCAATATTGTACAATGGAGAAGATAAAAACAAACCAATGATAAGGCTTACAAGAGACAATAAAAATTGTCGTTTAATTCCAAGGATCCAATACAAAACAAAGGCAATATTTATTATAAAGAGAATTGGAATAGACAAACTCAAAACGGATAGACGAGGTGCTGTTTTTGGCGAAATTAAAGGCAATGCAAACCCCAGTAATAATAAAATTACTGCAATGAAATTAACAAAATATACCAATTTGTTAAATAATGAAAGTTTTGACTTTCTTTTCATATTCATATTAATCGTTTACAGATGCTAAAAAATCACGCTCTTCTTGAGATAATGTTTCATAGCCAGATTTACTTATCTTGTCTAGTAAAGCATCTATTTTTTGCTGTTTAATTATTCCTTTTTGATGGTTTGATAATCCAAAATCTTTTGATTTATTTTTAGCTTTATAGACGGTTTTTAAATTTGTTTTCTGGTTTTTTTGTTTTGCAGTTGCAGTTATTCTATGATAAAAGAACTTCGTTAAAATAAAACCAATAAATGCACCACCTAAATGTGCTATTTGTCCGCCTTCATTACCATTCTTAATTAAAATAATACTCATCACAACAAAAAATGCTGCTATCACCCAAAGTTTTACATAACCTATGAATCTAAAATTCATTTCATAATTAGGTATATGTGTTGCTAAGCCAACAATTATTGCTGTAACACCAGCCGATGCACCAATAAGAACACCACTTTTATTATTAAAAACAGGGAAGTAATGAAAGCTTGCTAAAAAAGCTAAAGCACCAAAAATTGAGCCAAGCACATAATAGAGTACAAAATTTCGGTCACTAAAATAGGCTGTAAATAAATTACCTATGTAATATAAAGCTATTAAATTAAAAAGAATATGAATAAAATCGAGATGCAGAAACCCATATGTTATAAAAGTAAAAATGTTTGGAAAGAGATTATTAGCATCAAAGGCAAATAACAATAACATAAAATTCGTTGAACCTTGTTGCAAATGCACAAAAGAATGTGTTATAGCAGCAACTAAAAAAAAACCTAAATTTATATAAATAAAGGTCTCTACAATATTAGCAGATTGTAACTTTTCTTTGATTTTTAAAAATGTCATAATTTATTTAAAGTGTGCTAATAAGGAGGCTTTTTTGGAAGCTGAAACAGATAATTCTTTACCATTATTCAACATAACCGAACCGCCTTTTCCTTTATGATACGAAACTATTGCATTAATGTTTACTAAGTAGGATTTATGAATTCGCGAAAATCCACTATTTACTAACGCATCTTCAAAATACTTTAATGTTTTACTTACTAATTTTTTACTATCATTTTCTAGAAATAGGTGTGTATAGTTATCATCTGCTTTGGCATAAATAATATCTTGTACAGCTAAAACTTCAAATCCGTTTTGCGTTGGAATGGTAATTTTACCTTCAACTTTTAATGTTTTAGGTACTAATATTTTATGCTGTAACTCGTGTTCTTTCTTTTTAATTTCTGTTACATAATCTACTGCCTTAATTAAATTATCAATAGATATTGGTTTGGTTAGATAATACGCTGCGTGATTGTTTAGAGCTTCAACAGCATAATGATCGTATGCGGTTACAAAAATAATTTCAAAATCTCTTTTAGGCAATTTCTCTATAAAATCAAAGGCGTTTCCATAAGGCATTTCTACGTCTAAAAACACGAGATCTATAGTGTGTTTTTTTAATAAATCTATGGCATCATTAATATTCTCGGCTTCATCCAAAATTGTAATGTTAGCACAATATTTAGTAAGATAATTTCTTAAAATATCTCTACTATTTTTTTCATCATCAACAAGTAAGACTTTTAATTGCATGTTACAAATTTACATTTTTTTGATGAACCTTTTTGTTATTTTTGTAACTTTACAAAAAAAATTGATAACCAACTCTGTCTAAATTATAAATTAACTTTTTGCATGGCAAAAATTATTTACATTATTATTTTAACAACACTATTTTCTTGCTCATCTACTAAAGAAAATACTGCTAGTTTAAAAATATATAACCACACTCAAATAAGATTTCAATATCCTACAAATTGGGAATCATTTGAGTCACAAAATTCAGGAAATTTTTTCACAATAGCACCTTCAAAACAATTAATGAAATTTGGTAAAAACAATAATTATTCAGCTGTTTATATTAGTTTTCATATACAAAATATAACAGTCTTAATTTTTTAAATTCTTTAAAATCTATTACTGAACAATCATTAAAAAAAATCACAAATTTAGAATATAGAAAAACGAGAATACTAGAAAAAACCAATCAATTAGTTAAAACTGAAACAGAATTAAAATCCTTCAAAGATAGTCCTCGACAATTATTAACGTATCATTATTTAAAGAATAAAAAGCGCTATGTCATTCATTTTCATACAGAAAAAAAGTATTTTAATAAGTATGAAAAAGATTTTATCAAAATTACTAACTCAATCGTTTTTAAATAATTGTTTTATAAAAATTATACCATTCCTTTTTGTTTTTGTTTTTATATCATGCAAAACGACTAAAAGTTTACCGGAATATACCTCAACTTTAAGTCAACCATATTTCGACTTAATTGATAAACAAGAAGTACGCATATTATCAACAAAAGATTTTTCATTTAAATTACCTAAAGATTGGATTAGAATAAAGCCCAACTCATCCACTCGCTCTGGTTTTGATAACATATTAGTTTATGACAAATACAGTAAGCTTCAAAAAAGATTCAATATTATATTAACTATTGCACCATTTAAAACTATCACTAAAAATAATAAAAACTCATTTCAAAAAAATTCAAAAACAAAAATTGTAATTCGTAAAATATCACTTAATGATATATCATTTAATACATTCATAAATAAAATTGTAAAATCTGTGACGTTTAAATAAAAATCTTGACCCGTTATTTAAAATCAAGATTTTTAATTCTAATTAATGTTTACTAATATCGCCTGAACCAACAATTTTTGTATTTTCAATTTCGGGATTTCCATCATATTCTATATCACCCGATCCAGCAATTGATCCTGTTAATTTTTCACTTGCATAAACATCAATATCACCAGAACCAGCAAGCTTTGCTTCTACTTCATCAGCTTTAAAATTAAAGCCGTGAAACCCACCAGATCCAGCAACAGACACTTTTAAAAAATCCGTTTTACCATTTAAGGTAATATCTCCAGAACCAGCTAATTTTGTAGTTACATTATTAGCTTCCACTTCTAATTGCAAATCACCAGAACCAGTTAATTTTAACATAAAATTTTCTGCTTTAATTACAGAAGTACTTGTTATTTCTGCAGAACCTACTAAATAGACACCAGTTAAATCTTTAAATGGTACCGTAATAAATATCGCCTTATGAGATTTAATATTGATGTTTTTTTTCCATCTAATTTTTAGTTTTCCTTTACTAACTTCTGTTATTAAATACTGACTTAAATTATCCTCAATTTTAATTTTTAAATCACCTTCTTTGCCAGACACTAGATTCACTTCAAAAGCCCCAACAACTGCAATTTCATCATAATCACCAACGTTTCTAAACTCGTTTACAATGTGACCATTTCCTTTTACTTTCTCGCCAAACCAACTTTGAGCTGTCAAGTTTACTGATATTAATACCGTTAATAAAATTATTATTTTTTTCATGATTTGTGTTTTTAATTATTATTTGATTTGATTAAATTTTACATTTCCGTATTCTGAATTAATTGTTAAGATTGAATTGTTATTTGATTTATTAAAATAACCGCTAAAATGTTTACTAGAGCTTGTATTTCGTTGTTTATTGAAGTTAAATTTATCGCCATTGAATTTAAAACCACCATATTCCAAACTTAAATTAATATTACAAGACGCATCTTCATCAAAACCTATTTTAACACCAGAATAGTCTGCATCAATGTTAACAACTTTAAAATCTTTCTTTAATGAATTAATTTTGATTGAGCCATATTCCAAGTTTAGATCAAAATTAGTGTAGATACTGTTAAATTTCATTGAAAAATAATCGGCTTCTCCATTAACTTTTTCAGCTGAACCAACCTTTAATCCACCATAATCACAGTCAAATGACAAGTCTTTCACTTTATCTATTTCAAAATTTGAATAATCTGCATCAATAATTAAATTGGTAACTTCTGCAATACTTAAACCTGAATAATTTGCATTTAACTCACCCGATTCCATAAATTCAATGGTAGAATTGCTAGTGTAATTCATATTGATACTATTCTTAGAGTGTAATAAAGAACCTATAAATAATCGCCCATAATCGCAGTGAATTGATGCCTTTCCTTCCAGTTCATCTATAGCTATTGAGCCATAATCGTTAGACACATCCAAACTATTTGTTATTGGCATTTTAACAGTATAATTAATTTTAAAGCTTAAACTAGATGCATTAGAAAACCATGAGCTAGAAAAAAACCCTTTTGTTTTTTTAGAAATGATAGTAGTGGCTGTTACTTGTGTTTTATTATTTGTAAAATCAACATCTATTGCCTTCAATTTTGATAAAACCTTTTCTTTATTATTACCATTTACAGTAATTTTCACACTAATTTCTATGGTATTTTTATCCCAAGTAGTTATATCTACATTTCCGTAACGGTTATTAATAATTAAATCAGTATTAGAATCAACATTAAAAGATTTTTCTATAGTTTTGGATTTATTATACTTTCCTTTTGGACCATTTGAATATCCAATAATTGGCAATAATAAAAGTACTATAATAAGTTTATAAGTTGTTGTTTTCATAATGTGTTGTTTTTGATTCATTTACATTTTCTATTTGCACTAGCACGTTTTGTAAAACGATAATACGCTGCTGAAAATTATTAATCATTGCTAAAATAATAGTTTTGTTTTCTCTATTTTCTTTTAGGGTTAGTGTCTGTTTAATATAATCGGTTTCTAAAAACTTTAGTTGATCTAAAGCGTCTTTAATTATTTTAGAATTATCATTTGTTGAAATTTTATTAATTTTATACAGCTCTTCCTCAATGATACCTGAAAAATAATCTTGAGTTTCTTGCATCTTTGAAGACACTTCTGACAACTCTACACCTTTATTTGCTTCAAATCGATTCTTACCAATTGCAATCAACATAACAAATGAAGCTGCAATAGAAATAAATTTAATCCATTGTTTATTTGAAGCAGGTTTATTTTCAACTTCTAAGCGCACTTTAAACCGTTTAAAGTGCCCTATATTAGGTTCTTCAATATCAAATCTACTACTCTTAAATTCCATTATGTTTATTTAATTGGTTTCTTAATTTACTTTTTGCTCTTGAGATTGTTGTACGTACTTGCTGATTATTCATTTTTAATATTATGGCAATCTCATCATTATCAAACCCTTCTATTAAACTTAAAGTTAAAATAACTCTATAGTTGTTTTTTAAAGTCTTAATTAATTTTAGTATTTCATTTACTTTTATACTTATAA
This sequence comes from Flavobacteriaceae bacterium, assembly GCA_036478895.1. Taxonomy (GTDB): domain Bacteria; phylum Bacteroidota; class Bacteroidia; order Flavobacteriales; family Flavobacteriaceae; genus S010-17. The sequence continues at coordinate 37,241 of JAZGEV010000004.1, forward strand.
AATTAGTATCAATCTCATTTAAATCCTCCTCAAATACTAAATTATCATTCCAACTTATGTTTGTATTATTACGTTTTAATTGGCTTAAACTTTTATTAATAACTATTCTTTTTAACCAAGATCCAAAGGGCACATGCAAATCTCCATATACACTTTCTGCCCTAAAAGTGTTTAACTTTGAGAATGCGGTTAAAAACGACTCTTGCATAATATCTTCTGCCTCAAATCTATCCTTTAAAATTCGTATTGCAGTATTATACATCACTTTATAATAGCATTTATAAATTTCGAATTGAGCATTTTGCTCTCCATTTCTACATTGCTGTAAAAGCTGGCTGATATGTTTATTACTAAGATGCAAAGTTTGTTTCTATCTAAAAGACATCGTAAATATACATTTGTTACAGTTTAATAAAAATTTAATAAAAAACGCCTTACAAAAGTTAAATTGTAAGGCGTTAAAATTTTAATTTGTAAACTACTTATATTCCAAAGCGTCTTCTATTATTCCACACAGATCTTTTTGTGTTTGATAAGTTTATTATTACAGTTTGTTTTATGTCTTTTTTTGTGTTTTTATTGTTTTTCATAATTCTATTTTTTTATTGCTATTTAATTTTTTTATTTTTCGGATGCAAACATAACGCTATTTTTAATATAAAATACAATTTATTATTATTTTTATATATTTGATATTCAGTCATATACGTTATATATGTAATTAAAATTGTTGAAAATATTAAAAAAACATCAATTTAAATGCAAACAACTGACTAAACTACTCTTTTTGAAATAGTAAAACTACAATCTAAATAGCTATAATATTGTCAATTTATTGGAAAATGGTCTTTTGATTTTAAATAAAACTTTAATAACAATATCTAACATAAGTTAGGTAATTTAACAGAGTTTTAATTATTTTTCAAACTGTCCAAGAAACCTGTTCTACGGCTTCGGGCAACGGGAATATTTACTTGATTTGGCATTACAACATAACCTTCGTATAAATATTTTTCTATGTAATTTTTATTTATAATATATGATTTATGCACTAAATAAAAATCGTCACTAGTTAGAATATCTTTAAAAAATCCCAGACTTCTTGAGCTAAGGATTGTTTTTTTATTTTGCAAATGAAATTTTGTATATCCATCAACGCCTTCACAAAAAATAATAGTTTCAATTTTTATAAAATCTATTCCCATAGTTGAAGAAACGGCAATTTTTTTATCACTAAAAGATTGCACTCCAAAATTCTCGATTAATGTTTTATTTTTATCTAAAGCAGTTTTATTATTAATGTTTTCTAGAGCTTTAGACACAACAGTTACTAAATCTTTATTATTAACAGGTTTTACTAAATAACCAATTGCACAATGCTGTATAGCTTCAATGGCATAATTATCAAATGCCGTTACAAATATAATTTCAAAATTTGGTTGATTAATTTTTTCTAGCACATCAAACCCACTTAATTCTGGCATCGCAATATCTAAAAACACCAACTGAGGCTTCAATTTTTCAATGAGCTTAATTCCTTCCTTTGGAGATTGAGTTTCTGCAATAATTGTAATATTTGGACATTGTTTTTCAATTTTATATTTTAAAGAAAATAATGCTTTATGCTCATCATCAATTAATATTGCCGTTATATTATTATTCATAATTTTATTTTTTTTATTTAATCTCTTTAAAATTTAATGACACAATGGTGCCATTACTATTATCTGATACTGATAAATCTTTAATATTATATTTAATATGCCACTTTTTACTTTTTTCTAAAAGATGTAATCTTTCTTTTAACACTTCGGATGATTTTGAACGGTAATTACGTTTAGATTTTTTATAAATCTCTGCAGCTCTTATCGTCCCTACACCATCATCTTTAATGATTACTGTAAATTCTTTTTCGGCTATATAAATAAAATTAATAGTAATCATTCCTTTGGTTAGCTTATGAAATAGTCCGTGATTTACAGCATTCTCTACAATGGGTTGTAATAACATTGCAGGTATGTTTTGTGTTTCTATATCAATTTTATCATCTATTATTAATTCAAATGATAATTTATCTTCAAAACGCAACTTTTCAATTTCTAAATAATAGCGCAACATTTCTATTTCATCATTTAATGGAATAAATTGTTTACTTGCATTTTCAAAAAATAAGCGAATTAATTTTGAAAATTTCTCTAAATAATCTTCAGATAAATTTACTTCATTTCGCTGAATATAATATTGAATTGCATTTAGAGAATTGTGGACAAAATGTGGATTCATTTGACTTCTTAAGGCTTGTAATTCTAAGTTGGCAACAATTTTTTCATGAGTCATTTTTCGGGTTTCTTTTTTCTTAAAACGCGCAAAAAAATACCACATAATAAAAGCAACACACAGTAAAAATAGCAATAGAAAAATTGTTTTAGCCCAACGTGTTTGCCACCAAAATGGTAAAACCTGTATGTATTGTTTTACAACACTTTGCTTTAAGTGTTGATTGCTTGCCTTAACCTCTAATACGTGTGTTATTGGATTCAAATTTGTAAAATTTAACGCTTTACTCTCAGTTGAGGTCCATTTTTTTTGATTAGGTAAAAGACGGTATTCATACGTTATATTATCTTGATTTACAAAATCTAACACACCAAAAGTTACTGAAATATTTTTATCAGCTTTGGGCAAAATAGTTAGGGTATCGTTACTAGTTTTAAAATAAAGATTGGGTGCTTTATCATTCAATGATTTAGCTGTGTTTATTTTTGATAACCCATTATCACTTGTTACGTAAAGATTGTCACCTTCTAAATAAATATCATTGGTGTTGTTTTGTAATAAACCATCAGCTTCATTTAAGGTTTGAATGACTTTAGAATTGGATAAATCATCCGCATTTATTGCTATTTTTAAAACGCCTTTTTGTGTTGCTAACCACAAGATATTTCCTTTTACAATTATTTTTAATACGGTATGGTAATCGGTATTTATTAAATGAACGCTTTCTTTATCATTATGTAAATAAATGCCTCTATTGGTTCCAATAACCAAATGGTTTGCAGAATTGGCAAAAGATGTAATCCCTTTTATCTCAAAACTATTAGTATTTACTTTTATTATGCTATCATTTCTAAATTCAAATAAGCCATCAGATTTACCAATATAGATAGTCTCATTATGCGTATAACTATTCCCAAGACCTTCACTCTCTACAACAATACTAGCTTTATTGGAGTTTAACTCTTTTTTAAGAATTAATTTACTCGAAATAAAATAGTCATATCCTTTATATTTAAATAAGTTTTTAAAAAAAATAACTGTTTATAAATAAATATTATTGGTTAAGAAAAACGGCTTAAATTTTCCATTTTCATATTTTAATGCACCACCACTACCAAGCAGATAACCTTCTTTAGCTTTTGAATTATATTCTATAGAACTATTGGTCTCAAAAGGCTTGGATTTAATTATTTTAAAGGGCATTGCATCAAAATAACCTTTATAATAACCATCATAAGCTATTGCCACTACAAACTCCTCATCCATTTTATTAATATGAATTACTTTTTTACCCTTAAAAAAATAGGCGCTTTCTAGTTGCGTATTGGTTAACAATGTTATCCCTTTCCCTAAATCAGCTAACCAAATATTACCATCAATATCTTTATAGCTTCTATGATTGGGATATTCATCTGGAAAAGAAATTATTTCTAATATATTAAAATTATAATCAAACCGTATTAGATGTCCTTTTACACTAATTTGTACTTCATTCCATAAGGGTTCTATAAAAACACGCTGCACTTTTTTTTGTGATATTAATTCTTCAAATAGAAAAAACTTTGAAGTTCTTGTTTTATAATCAATAAACAACATCCCCGTTTCCATTCCTACACAATGCAATTGATTGGGCAATAAACTTGATTCTTTAATATTTTTAATATTAATAACTGATGATGGTATTTTATGTTTAAAGCGATAAAGCAATTCATATTGAATATTAAATACTAAAATTTCTTTTTCTTTTATTATAACAACTTCTTTATACTCTGGGTTTAAAACAGTAGTAGAATTATCAAATGAAAAATTATATACTCTTCCTAACAATTCCATTTTCTTATTATGGTTTTTATAACCACCAGTAAGATTATAAAAATCTTCTTGTAAGGTATCGTTTTTTAAAGTCATTATGCCACCACTACTAAAACTCCATATACGGTCTTTAGTTTTGTGAGAGTAAATAGGTGTAATGACTTCTTTATTTGGCGTGTCAAATTTATATACACTGTCATTTTTAATAAAACCTTGCTGGTTAGATTTGGAGGAATACCAAATACGTCCTTCAAAATCACTTTCTATCTTCCAAACGCCAGTATTTGGCAAGCCGTCTTTAATCGTGAAAATTTTAAATTTTTCTCCATCAAATTTCATCAAACCTCTATTGGTTGCAAACCACATAAAACCATTAGTATCTTGTGCTATATCATAAATATGATTACTTGGCAAGCCTTGTTTTGTAGTATATCTAATAGGTTCTTGTGCAAATAGTATTACGCAAAAAATATAAAAAAATAATATAATAATTTTTTTTAGCACACTTTAAAATTGATTTTTTATAAAACTAGTTTAGTCCTTAGGTTTTTCCTAAGGACTAAAGATAAGTTTTGTAATTGTTTTCTTCCATTAATAATGGTTTTTTTTACAAGGTATCATTGAGTATTGTAAAATTACCTTGATATTCACCTCTAAACTCAACACCTGTACTATATGAATAATATACATAAGTACATTCTATTGTTCCTGTACGAGCTGCAACATCTATGGATATGCTTTCTATGTTCATATGCGCTCCACTAAAAGAAGGCTCTAAATCATAACTTGTATAACCAATTGGCACACCAAATTGTTGTGAATTGTGCATATAAGTTAAGTCCCAATTCGTTATGTCTAACCCAGCAGTAGTATCATTACTTAAAGGGTGAGAACCAACTGTTATTTGATTGGTAACTGCATTCATTGTTGATAAAGTTCCATTACCATTATCAAATTCTAAAAACGCAAACTGATTTGCGTCTGTAGCCAATGATATGCCATTAATTGCGTCTTCTCTCATTGTTTTATTAGTGAAAATAAACGAGTAGTCTTTGTCAAAATTTGAACCACTTCCATTTATTACTAAAAACACATTTGGTGTATCATACTCACCGCCATCTACTGTAAAGGAATTCGATTTTGCTGCACTTCCTCCTTCATCATCATCGCTACTACAGCTCGTTAAAGATAAAAATGTTATTAGTAATACTGCTTTTAATAGTGTGTTTAATGTTTTCATTGTTTTTGTTTTTTCATAACATTAATTTTCTTCAAATATCAAAGAAATTACAAAAAAGACACTATTGAAATACTTAAAATGACATTCTAAATCGATTATCGGTAAGTTTGGTTTGAGGAACTGAAAA
>JAZGEV010000005.1:0-11485 GCA_036478895.1 Flavobacteriaceae bacterium
GAAAAGCAGTTTCTTTACCTTGTAAGGTGATTGCAGTATCAGCTGCTAATGGCGCAGTATCAAACCCAGAAACGAAAATAGCTTTTGGCGTATCGGTAGGATTTGCCAAGGTATCGTAAGGTCTTTGGTTGATGTATGCCCAACAACCACTTGCTAACAAGTGTTGTTTTATTTGAACACCTGTTAAGTTACTTACGGTTTTTTTACCGAAGTCTTTATAAGTATCCGTTGCATCAGCTTTGATAGTTAATGCTAAAATTTTACGTTTTGCTCCACGAATAATATCGGTCAACTCACCACTAACTGGCGAAGTGAATTTCATTTCTTCGTTAGATTTTGAATGGAACAACACATCACCTGCAAGTAGTTTTGCACCTACTTTTACAGCAAGTTTGGGTGTTACTCCGTGAAAATCCGTTGGATAAATAGTAAAAATTTGTGAGCGAGAAGCTGTTTCAATGTCGTTTGAAGCAGTTCCTTTTAGCTTAATGGTTAAGCCTTTTTTGATTTTTATGTCTGTAGACATGCGCGTTTTGAGTTAGGTTCTTAAAAACGTTGCAAAATTAATCATTTTTATAAAAGTATGTAATGATTATTACATTTATTTTCATTCTAAATAAGCATGATTTTTTAAAGCAATTTTTTAGGGATTTGAATTAAGCTTTAATTATTTAGTCTAAAAATATTTTCCGTATCATTGCGGTATAGTAATTGTAATAAAGAAATCAAACAATCCAAATGATGTATAAAAAACTTGCTATTTTAATGATGTTTATTGTAAGTGTTTCTTCATTTTCTCAAGAAGATTTAGAAGTTATTGAACCATCTTATATAAAGTCCGTTATTTTAAAAGCGCATAGAGTCAATGCTTTTGTCCCAATTATAAAATTAGGCGAAATGATTGATTTTTCTTTCGATGATCTTGAAGGTGACGATAAAGAATACACTTACAAAATTGATCATTGCGATTATTATTGGATTAAATCGGATATTAATTCTACGGTTTATAGTAATGGTTTTTCGGAAGATCGCATAAGAACGTCAGAAAATTCATTTAATACCTATCAAGATTATACGCATTACGAATTAAGCATACCAAACCAGAGTATGCAAATTAAAATTAGTGGAAATTATATTATATCGATTATGGATGAAGATGAAGACGTTATTTTTACTAGACGATTTATCATTTATCAACCTAAAGTTGAAGTTGGTGTTAGTGTACATAAAGCACGAAAAGTAGAAGATATTTCTACCATGCAAAATGTAGAATTTGTGATTAATCATCCCAATTTAAGAATAAATAATCCAAATAAAGAAATACAAGTTGCAGTGTATCAAAATAACGATTGGAATACCGTAATAAACGATATACAACCTCAGTTTTATAGAGGCACACAACTCATTTATAAATATGCAGATGCTACAACATTTTTTGGAAATAATGAGTATTTATATTTTGATAGTAAAGATATGAGGTCTTCAACAAACAATATTCGTAGAGTGGAATTGAAGGACTTATATGAAACGCGTTTATATGTAGATGAAGCTAGATTAAATAAACCATATACTTTTAATCCAGATGTTAATGGTAATTTTTTTGTGCGTAGCATTAATGCAGATAATACCAATTACGAAAGTGAATATACCAAAGTGCACTTTTTTTATGAAAAAAATGTGGATACTTATGAAGATTTATACGTTTATGGTGCTTTTAATAATTGGAAATTATCCGATGAAAATAAAATGACCTACAACGAATCAACCCATCTTTATGAAACCGATATTTTATTAAAACAAGGGTTTTATAATTATACGTATGTTTCGGTTAACGAAAATTATGAAATTGACACGGCTTTTGAAGGCTCACATTACCAAACCGAAAACCAATACAATGTTTTTGTGTATTACAAAAAATTTGGTAATAAATATACCGAAGTTATTGGTTATGGCGCAGGAAGTTCGGTTAATTTACAGAATTAGCTAATTTAAGTTTCAGAGTAACAAAACACTACTAGTGTCAATCAGGGCAAACTCACACTTTTATTTTATTGTCATTACTGCTTTCGCAGTAATGACATTTGATTTTTATTGCACGTTCTTCTATAAAAAACGATTTTCTTAAAAGAAAGGATTCTATTATTAAAGCCTGAGTTTACCTTGTAGTGTTAATTTTCATAAGGATAATAAGGCTAGTAGGTTTTTAGTTTTCTAATTCCCATGCTCATCATATTCAGTATATAAATAATCGTGATACGGGAAACGTGTTTTATGAATTGTTTTTACGGCTTGATACGTTTTTTCTTTAAAATCTTCTAAGTTTTCTTTATTTAAAGCGGATATAAAAATAGCCTGATTATCGGTTTTGTTCATCCATGTTTTTTCCCATTCTTCTAAGGTGTAATGTGCTTCGGTTTTTTCAGTAACTAAATCATCTTCATCGATGGTTTCGTGTGAATAGGAATCAATTTTATTAAAAACCATTAATGTAGGTTTGTCATTACATTTAATTTCAGTTAAAATTTTATTTACTGATGTAATATGATCTTCAAAATTTGGATGTGCAATATCAACAACGTGTAATAACAAATCTGCTTCACGAACTTCATCTAATGTTGATTTAAACGATTCTACCAATTGTGTAGGTAATTTTCTTATAAAACCAACCGTATCGGTTAACAAAAAAGGAATGTTTTTTATCACCACTTTACGGACTGTTGTATCTAAGGTTGCGAATAATTTATTCTCTGCAAAAACATCAGATTTACTGATGACATTCATCAAGGTAGATTTCCCCACATTGGTATAACCAACCAATGCAACACGAACCATTTTACCACGATTTTTACGTTGCACAGCCATTTGCTTGTCAATGGTTTTTAATTTTCTACCTAATAAGGTAATTCTATCTCGGATAATTCGTCTATCAGTTTCAATTTCTGTTTCTCCAGGACCACGCATTCCAATTCCCCCTTTTTGTTTATCTAAATGCGTCCATAAACGCGTTAAACGAGGTAATAAATATTGACATTGCGCTAATTCTACTTGTGTTTTTGCATAGGATGTTTGTGCACGTTGTGCAAAAATATCCAATATTAAATTTGTTCTGTCTAGTACTTTATTATCAATTATTTTTTCAATATTTCGTCCTTGCGATGGGCTTAATTCATCATCAAAAATAACAGTATCTATATGATGCTCTGCCATAAAAGTAGCAATTTCATCTAGTTTTCCAGAACCAATATAGGTTTTGGTATCTGGTTTGGTCATTTTTTGTAAAAAACGCTTTATCGTTTTTCCTCCAGCAGTTAGTGCTAAAAATTCCAATTCGTCTAAATATTCATTGGCTTTTTCTATGTTTTGTTCTTGTGTAATTACACCAACCAAAACAACCTTTTCTATGGATTTTTTCTTTTCTAACATAATACAAAGATAGTTATTATTTTAATGGCAATGTGACAATAAATTTAGTTCCTTTTTCAATTTGAGAAGTAAATGTAATTGTGCCTTTATAAGCATTAATAATATTTTTCACCATGGCTAAACCAAGACCCATTCCACTAGATTTAGTGGTAAATTTAGGTTCAAAAATTTGATTTTTATGAGCATCTTCAATGCCTTTTCCGTTATCAATTATTGTAATAATAACATTATTATTTAGATCTTCAACTTTTACAATAATTGTTGGATTGTCAGTTTCGGATAAAGCTTGTGTTGCGTTTTTAACCAAATTAGTAACAATCCGTGTTAATTGTACTTTATCTAATTGCGCAGTAATTTCTTCTTTATCTGTTTGGTATTCAATATAATCTTCACTAAAAATCTCTAGAGCATTTTTTACAACGCTAATAACGTTTAAGGTTTCTTTGTTTTGCTTTGGCATTTTAGCAAAATTTGAAAACGCAGATGCAATGGAAGTTAAAGTATCTATTTGTAAAATTAATGAATCGCTAAATTCTTTTAATTTTTCTTTATTATCGGGATCATTGGAATTGAATTTTCGTTCAAAATTTTGAATCGTTAAACGCATTGGTGTTAACGGATTTTTAATTTCATGCGCTACTTGTTTTGCCATTTCTCGCCAAGCTTCTTCACGTTCACTTTTAGCCAATTTTACAGCACTTTCTTCCAGTTCATCTACTTTTTGATTGTATGCTGCAAGTAAAGTTGCTATTTCCTTACTGGCATTTTTCACGGTCACTTTTTCGTTTCGACTTCCAATTTCTATATTACTTATTTTCTCACTCACTTCTTTAATCGATTTTGTAATATAGCTCGAAAGAAAATATGCAATGGTAATTGCAACTAAAAAAATGAATAAATACGCTAAAATTAATCGAGTTAAAAAGGCTTTTAATTCAGCTTCTTGTTCCGAATTGTCTTGTAAATAAGGCAAACCTAAAATACCAATTGGTTTAAACTTTTCATCCAATATAAACGTATATGAAAACTGAATTTCTTTATCTTTAAGGTTTTTATTATCTAAATATCGTTTTGTTTCACTGGCTTTAATTTTAGAAATTAATGCTGTTGATAAATTATAATTTGTTTTATCTCCCGAAAAACTTGGCGCAGAACTAATAAGCAGCTCTCCTTTTAAATCATATATAAAAACATCTAATTTATTATTATTGGATATGTTATGAATTTGATCGTTAAAAATATTTTTTAATTCGGCAGTTTCTACCACATAAGTATATCTATTTAACTCATTTTCTATGGTTGCTCTTATGTTATTTTCCTTTCGAATTAAGCGCTTGTTATGATAGTCTTTTCGTTCTTGATTATTTTGATAAATAGTTAGTACCGCAGTAATTAAAGAGGCAATAAATACCAATAATAACATCGATAAAAAAATACGAATCCGTAAAGAAAGGTTGCTAAAGTTCATAGGTTACTCTGTGTAGCAAATATACTGTTTTTAAATTAACAATTCTTTGATATATTCATACTAAGACTTTAAGTTATCGTATGAATTATATTAAGTTAGGGCTTTTAAAGTCTGGGCTTCACTAGGAGTGAAACCCGGACTGTTGTAACGGTTTAAAATAAGTATTATTTACACATTTAATATTTCCTATAGAATTAGTTATCACGCTAAAGAACGTGATTGGATAAAGCTACCATTTTTAAGAATCGACTAAGCGATTCTTAAAAATGTTGTTTATCCAACAATATTAACAATTTTTCCAGGTACTACAATTACTTTTTTAGGCGTTCTACCATCTAAATGTTTTTGTGTTCGTTCATCTGCTAGTACTATTTTTTCGATGTCTTCTTTACTTAAATCTAAGGACAAATCTAAGGTAAAACGCATTTTTCCGTTAAACGATATTGGATATGTTTTATTAGATTCTACCAAATGACTTGCATCAAATACAGGATAATCAACTAATGAAATTGAAGTAGAATGCCCTAATTTTGACCACAATTCTTCAGTAATATGTGGCGCGTAAGGCGATAACAACACCAATAAAGGCTCTAAAATTGCGCGATTATTACATTTTTGTTGCCCCAATTCATTCACCGCAATCATAAAATTACTAACCGAAGTATTGAAAGAAAAATTAGTAATATCATCCTCAACTTTTTTAATGGTTTTATGTAAAGTTTTTAAGCTTTCTTTACTTGACGCCTCATCAGAAATATGAGCAACACCATTATCATCGATACCATACAATTTCCATAATTTTTTTAAGAAAGAATACACACCAGAAATACCAGCTGTTTTCCAAGGTTTAGATTGTGTTAATGGTCCTAAAAACATTTCAAACAAACGCAATGCATCTGCGCCGTATTCTTCACAAATCAAATCTGGATTTACCACATTGTATTTGGATTTGGACATTTTTTCTACTTCGCGTCCAACGATGTATTTTCCATCTTCTAATATAAATTCAGCATTGTTGTATTCTTTTCTTGATTTTTTAAAAGCTTCTATATCTAGTTCATTTGAAGTATTTACTAACGAAACATCAACGTGAATAGCTTGAGTTTTATCACTTTTAATCGTATATTTTTTTGTTTCAGTATGTCTATAAACAAAAGCACTCTCACCCAAAATCATTCCTTGATTTATCAGTTTTTTAGCAAACTCTTTTTTGGGTACACACTTTAAATCGTACAAGAATTTTTGCCAAAAACGAGAATATAATAAATGCCCTGTGGCGTGTTCGCTTCCACCAATATATAAATCGACATCTTGCCAATAATCAAGTGCTTCTTTTGAGGCAAAATCTTCGGTATTATGTGGATCCATATAACGATTAAAATACCAAGAACTACCTGCCCAACCTGGCATGGTGTTTAATTCTAGTGGGAATATGTGAGACGCTTCGCTGTCGCTCAGAGTGACATTATTATCTGCTTTGTCATTCTGAACATCGTGAAGAATTTCAGGGTTATCAACCACTTTATTGGTTTTAGTGTTCCAAAACCACTTAGTAGCATTCCCTAAAGGAGGTTTTCCATCGCTAGTTGGTAAATAATTTTCTACTTCTGGTAAATGAATTGGTAAATGCTTTTTGTCAATCATTTGTGGTAAGCCATTCTTGTAATACACAGGAAACGGTTCTCCCCAATATCGTTGTCTAGAAAAAACAGCATCCCGTAAACGGAAATTTATTTTTTTATACCCAATACCTTGTTTTTCCATTTCGTAAATCACAGTTTTAAAGGCTTTTTTGTAAGGCAATCCTGTTAAGAAATCGGAATTTGTAATTTTTGTACTTCCTTTATCTTCAAAAGCACTTTCTGAAATATCGACATCTTTAAAAATGTTTGGGATGTTAATATTAAAATGTTTTGCAAAATCATAATCTCGTTGGTCGCCACAAGGAACAGCCATTACTGCACCAGTTCCGTAGCCAGCCAATACATAATCGCCAATATAAATTGGGATTGGTTCTTTACTAAATGGATGCTCAGCATAAGCGCCCGTAAATGCACCCGAAATGGTTTTTACATCGCTCATTCTATCACGTTCACTACGTTTTGCAGTTGCTTTTATATAAGCTTCTACTTCTTGTTTTTGTTCTGGTGTTGTTATTTGTGAAACTAGTTCTAATTCTGGTGCAAGTGTCATAAAACTAACACCGAATATTGTATCTGGTCTTGTGGTGAAAACCTCAAAAAATCTTTTACTAACTTGAGATTCCTTGTCGCTTTGCTCTGTTGGAATGACATTGAAAGAAACCATTGCACCTTCGCTGCGTCCAATCCAATTGGTTTGAATGTCTTTGATAGGTTGTGGCCAATCGATATCTTGTAAATCGTCCAATAAACGTTGTGCGTATGCCGATATTCGCATAGACCATTGCATCATTTTCTTTTGAATAACAGGATGTCCGCCACGCTCAGAAACACCGTTTACAATTTCATCATTTGCTAAAACGGTTCCCAGCTCAGCACACCAATTTACGGTGGTTTCGCTGAGATACGTCATACGGTATTTTAGTAAGAATTCTTGCTGTTCTTTATTGGAATAATTTTTCCAATCGGTTGCTGTGATCTTTGGCGTATCCTCATCGCAAGGCGAATCTACTTTTTCATTGCCGTTTTTTTCTAACTCGGTTATTAATTCCGAAATTGGCGTTGCTTTATCATCAATATTACAATAATAAGCATCGAAAAGTAAGGTAAAAATCCATTGCGTGTATTTATAATAATCGGCATTGGAAGTATGTAATTCTCTAGACCAATCAAACGAAAACCCTATTCTATCTAATTGCTTGCGGTAGGTTGCAATATTAGCTTCGGTAGTTTTTGCAGGATGTTGTCCTGTTTGTATGGCATATTGTTCGGCTGGCAAGCCAAAAGAATCATAACCTTGTGGATGTAATACATTAAACCCTTTATGACGTTTGTATCGTGCATAAATATCACTTGCAATATAACCTAACGGATGACCAACGTGTAAACCAGCGCCACTTGGATAAGGAAACATATCCAACACATAATATTTTGGTTTATCACTGGTATTACTAGCTTTAAAAGTTTGGTTGTCTGCCCAAATTTTTTGCCATTTTTTTTCGATTTCGTTATGGAAGTATTTCATTGTATATGTCATTCTGAACTTGATTCAGAATCTGTTTTTATTAATAAAGTAAGTGTATTTATCTTGCAAAGATAAACTTATTGAATTATAGATAAACTTGTAAAGGAATTTATTTTGTAATAATACCGGTTTTTGCTAGGATTATGAAAATAATTACGCCAATAACTATTATTCCTAAATAAAATGCGCCCATAATTAGCCAAAAGAATAGTGTTTTTAAAATAGTTTCTCCAAAATCAAGAGCAAACATTTTTTTGTAAAAATACATATGATAAACTACCATAAGAATCATTGTAATAGGATACATAATACTATAAGAAATATTAAAAATCAATGCAAACACGCCAAAAATAATAGATAGAAATAAGAAAGTTGCATACGCATAAAAAAGGCATACATTATGCTCGATAAAATTACGTTTTTTAAAAATAATTTTATTAATTAAGGCAAAAATTGGAATTGTTAAAAAGGTAAAAATATTAAAATATTTTGTCATAAAATACATCCACTTATCCAATGAAAATTTTCATATTTTCATCTTTTTTTGGATTTTTATCACTTTTTAGATTAAAATCCATACCATTAATATATTCCACCACTTGATCTTTGGCAAAATACATATAAACACTATATAAAGTTAGTGCAATAATCATATAACTAAAAGGTTGCATATACCGTTTACGAATTCCATCTAAATAACCATTTACTACCAGTTGAGGCTTGGTAAAAAGATGTGTAACTGTTTTAAAAAATGTATTATCCCAACTAAAAAAACTAGAGAAAAACTCTTCGGTAACAGACTTAAAATTTAAGCGATGCGTAATTACTTTTGCACCACTAATTGGTGCAGAATTTCATTTTTCCTAAAATTTCATTTTGGCAATTTTTACAGTTCATAGTTTCAAAGGTAATGTAATTTTGTATATTTATCACAAATTATATTCCATCATAAAATGAAAAAAATCTATATTCTATTTATTACAAGTATTTTAATTACAGGATCTTGCAATACCGATAAAAAACCAACAGCAATGAAAACCAACCCTTTATTAACTGAATGGAACACTCCATTTGGTTTAGCACCTTTTAACGATATTAAAAGTGACCATTATTTACCTGCACTACGCGAAGCAATTCAAATTCATAAAAAAGAAATTACAAAAATACTAGGCAATACAGAAACTCCAACGTTTAAAAATACCATTGAAGCTTTGGAAACTAGTGGTAAAATGTTAAGTAAAGTGAGTGCCGTTTTTTCAGCTGTTAATGCTGCAAACACTAATGATGTGCTTAAAAAAACAGCCAAAACTATTGGGCCAGAAATGACAGCACATTGGGACGAAATTACGCTAAACTCAGATTTATTTAAGAAAATAAAATCGGTTTATAACCAAAAAAGCACGCTTAAATTAGCCGCTCAAGAATTACATTTATTAGAAGAAACCTATAAAAATTATGTACGTGCTGGTGTAAATGTTGAAGGAAAAAATAAAGATCGTTTAAAAGAAATTAACAAAAAATTATCGGCTTTATCCATAAAATTTGGAACCAACTTATTAGATGAAACCAATGCTTTTGAAGTGCATACTACCAATAAAGATGATTTAGGAAATCTCAACCAAAGTTTAGTCGCTTTAGCAGCCGATGAAGCCATTAAACGTGGTCATAAAAACGGTTGGTCTTTTACGTTACAAAGACCAAGTGTAAATCCGTTTTTGCAAGCATCGCCAAATAGAGAAATGCGCGAAAAATTATTTCAAGGTTATGCGTTGCGTGGTGATAATGATAATGAAAAAGACAACAAAGCCGTATTGAGCGAAATGGCTTCTTTACGTGTAGAAAAAGCAAATTTATTGGGTTATAAAACTTGGGCCGATAAAGTGCTATCTAATAGAATGGCAGCAACGTCAGAAAATGTTTATAAATTACTAGACAAATTGTGGCCAAGTGCTGTTGCAATGGCAAAAACAGACCGTAAAGCATTAGCAAACATGATGAAAAAAGAAGGTGTAAAAGGCACTTTTAGAGGCAGTGATTGGCGTTATTATGTTGCCAAAGTACGTGCAGCTCGTTATAACTTTAATGAAGACGAAACAAAACCTTATTTTGAGGTAAACAATGTAAGAGATGGCGCTTTTCAATTAGCAAATAAGCTGTTTGATATGACATTTAAACCTTTACCAAATGCGCAAAAATGGCATCAAGATCAACAGGTTTTTGAAGTTTTACAAAAAGGGAAACATTTAGGCGTTATTTATATGGATTTCTTTGCACGTGAAAGCAAAAGAGGTGGCGCTTGGATGAACGCATTACGATCCCAAGAAAATGTAACTGGTTTTGTAACACCTGTTGTCACTAATAATTTTAATTATCCAGCACCAACTAAAGACCAACCTTGTTTACTAACCTTTAGAGAAGCGCAAACGGTTTTTCATGAATTTGGTCACGGGTTGCATGGTTTATTATCCAATGTAAAATACAGATCAATGTCTGGTACAAATGTACCAAGAGATTTTGTTGAATTTCCAAGCCAGGTCATGGAAAATTGGATGAGCGAACCAGAGGTTTTAGCAACCTATGCAAAGCATTATAAAACTGGAGAAGTGATACCAAAAGCATTAATTGAAAAAATGAATAATGCCAATGACTTTGATGAAGGATTTAGAACAGTAGAATATATGGCTGCCGCATATCTAGATTTAAATTGGCATACATTAACCGATATAAAAATTAAAGATGCCCGTAAATTTGAGGCAGACGCAATGAAAAAAATTGGGTTGATGGATGAAATTTTACCGCGCTATAGAAGTAATTATTATTCTCATATTTTTTCTGGAGGTTATTCTGCTGGTTATTACTCGTATATGTGGAGTGAAGTTTTGGATGCCGATGCTTTTAATGAATTTAAGAAAACAGGTGATATTTTTAATAAAGAATTAGCCGATAAATATACCAAAATGTTAGCAGCTGGTGGCTCTAAATCTGGTATGGATTTGTATCGTGATTTCTTAGGAAGAGATCCAGAAATTACGCCTTTGTTGCGTAAAAAAGGATTTATAAAATAAATATTTTTTTAGAGTATCACTAATAATAATGAGGATTACACGTTAAAAACTATCAATTTTCTGTACATTTGTTTTAATTCCAAAACAGATAGATTACCATGTCTAAATTAATTAGAATATATAACGAAAACCCAAATGAAAAGGAGATTGCTAAAGTGGTTGCAGAACTCCGTAAAGGCAATTTAATTATTTATCCTACCGATACTGTTTATGGTTTGGGATGTGATATTACCAATACAAAAGCCTTACAAAAGATTGCTAAAATTAAAGGCGTGAAATTAGAAAAATCAAATTTTTCTTTTATTTGTAATGATTTAAGTCACCTGTCGGATTATGTAAAACAGATAGATCAATCAACATTTAA
>JAZGEV010000006.1:0-54706 GCA_036478895.1 Flavobacteriaceae bacterium
GTCCCGTAAATAATTACGATTCTTTACCAGATGTTGGTAAATGGTGGTCGGCATTTTTAATGTTACTAGGACGGTTAGAATTGTTTACTGTTTTAATAATCTTGACACCTTATTTTTGGCGTAGTAATTAATCTATAGATCAAAATAAGTGGTTATCTCGTTATATTATGTTTTTTTAAACGCTTTTTTTTAATTAAATGAGGTTTAAACTAAAAATATAATTTGATTCAAAAAGATAAAAGTTATATTTGCTAACCAAAAACAATTCTAATGATAAAATTAACCAAAACAAACAGCTTTAAAACAGGCAATATAATCTGTTTGGCTGATAAAATTACCGATGCTAAAGAATTATCAAAAGCACAAGCTGATTACTTTAAAAAAGCATTCAAAAAAGAAAAAATACAATACCAAAAAACAGATGTTTATACTTATCTTGTTAATACTTCAAAGCAAGCTGCACAAGATTTAAGAGTTAAAGCATTTGATATTCATAGCGAAGTAAAAAATGAAACTACCGTTACTATTTGTGGTAATGATACTGATAATTTATTAGCTTTTGTAGAAGGATTTTTATTATCTAACTACCAATTTTTAAAATATTTTGCTGATAAAAAAGAAAAGAAAAATAAACTAAAAACCGTTCAAGTTATAGGGAATGTAACCCAAAAAGACTTAGATGAATTACAAAACTTAGTCTATTCCGTTTTTTGGGCAAGAGATATGGTAAATGAACCTGTTTCTTACCTAGATGCTATAAAAATTGCTGAAGAAATTCAAGATAAAGGAGAAGAAGCAAAGAATTACAGCGTAGATGTTTTTGAACAAACAAAAATTGAATCTTTAAAAATGGGTGGTTTATTAGCTGTAAATCAAGGTTCAGAAACGCCTGCAACTTTTACAGTAATAGAATACAAGCCAAAAAATGCAAAAAATAAAAAACCAATTATTTTAGTTGGTAAAGGAATCGTTTATGATACTGGTGGTTTGAGTTTAAAACCAACAGCACATTCAATGGATTTAATGAAATCCGATATGGGTGGCGCCGCTTGTATGGCAGGTGCAATACACGCAATAGCATTGAATAAATTACCTGTTCATATTATAGGATTAATTCCGGCAACAGATAATAGACCAGGAAAAAATGCTTACGCTCCAGGCGATGTAGTTACTATGTTTGACGGTACAACTATTGAGGTTTTAAATACCGATGCTGAAGGTAGAATGGTACTTGCAGATGCCATTGCTTACGCAAATAAATACAAACCAGAGCTTATTATTGATGCTGCAACTTTAACTGGAGCAGCCGTAAGAGCAATGGGTTCTAAAACAGCTATTTGTATGGGAAATGCAAAAGATTCGTATTTTAAAGAATTGGATAAAGCTGGTTTAGAAATGCACGATAGAGTCGTTCGTTTTCCGTTTTGGGACGAATGGAAAGAGGATTTAAAATCGGACATTGCTGATATGAAAAACCTTGGTGGACCAAGTGCAGGAATGATTACGGCAGGTAAATTCTTAGAACATTTTGCTGAACATCCGTACATTCATATTGATATTGCTGGACCTGCATTTTTAGAAGCTCCAGAAAACTATAAAGGTAAAGGTGGAACAGGTGCTGGAGTGAGATTGTTATATCAGTTTTTTAAGAATATGAAATAAATTTATTAAAGTAAAAAATTAAGATTAGGTATACGCACACCGTGATTCAAAGTCATGGTGTGCGTTTTTTATAATAGAAGGTTTTTAATAAATTCACCTATATTTAAGTCAAATTTCCGTAAACTTGAAGTTTAAAACCATCTTCATGAAAAAAATACTCTTTATAATAATTACAACAACGGTAATGTTTAGTTGTAAATCGACCCAAAAAACATCAAAAAACACAACGGCTACGCAAATAGAAACAGCTGTAACAAAACAAATAATTCTAGAAGATATTTGGTCTAAAGGGACTTTTAGAACCCAACGGCTAGGTGGTTTTCACTCTATGGATAAAGGTGATTTTTATGCTGTTGTCAATAACAGAGGAGCAAGTTTAGATAAATACAGTTACCAAACTTTAGAAAAAGTGGAGACAATTATAGATATTAAAGATTTAAACGGCATTAATTCATTGTATAATTATACATTTTCTGATGATGAAAATAAACTAATTATTGGTACAGAAAGTGAGCGTATTTTTCGTCATTCTTCACGAGGTCTTTTTTATGTGTATGATTTAGAAACTAAAAAATTAGTAAAAATATCGGATAACAAAATTCAAGAGCCAACCTTTTCTCCTGATGGAAACAAAGTAGCCTTTATGTTTGATAATAATTTATTTGTAAAAAATTTAATAGCAAATACTACAAAACAAATCACGTTTGACGGAAAAAAGAACAGCATTATCAATGGTATAACCGATTGGGTTTACGAAGAGGAATTTGCTTTTGTAAGAGCATTTGATTGGAATAAAGCATCCAATAAAATTGCCTTTATTCGTTTTGACGAAACCAATGTGCCAGAATTTTCAATGGATATGTACGGAAGTGATTTATACCAAACCCAACAAGTCTTTAAATACCCAAAAGCTGGTGAAAAAAATGCTGAAGTAAGTTTGCATATGTATAATACGTCAACAAATTCAGTATCCAAAGTGGATTTAGGCGATAAACAACAATATTACATTCCAAGAATTGAATGGACAAATGAAGCCAACACACTTTGTGTAACGACTTTAAATCGTCATCAAGATAATTTAAATTTATTATTTGTCGATGGAAATACATTACAAAGCAAATTAATTTTAAACGAACAAGATGCTGCTTATGTAGATGTTAAAGATGATTTAACCTTCCTAAACGATAATTCGTTTATTTGGACTAGTGAAAAAGATGGATACAATCATATTTATCATTACACTGCTGATGGAACTTTAAAAAATCAAGTAACCAAAGGGAATTGGGAAGTCACCAATTATTATGGTTACGATGATAAAACATCACAAATTTACTTTCAATCAACCGAAGATGGTTCTATCAACAGAACAGTTTCTACAATTGATTTAGACGGAACAAATCATCAAAAATTATCCAATAGTATTGGCTCTAATTCGGCTTCTTTTAGTCATAGTTTTAATTATTATATCAATACGTTTTCTAGTGCTAAAACGCCTACAATTTATTCTTTACACGAAGCCAAAACAGGCAATCAAGTAAAAGTAATTAAAGAAAATTCAGCAGTTAAGGAATTAGTAGCATCGTATAATTTAGGGGAAAAAGAATTCTCAACAATTACCACAAAAGATGGCGAGTTTAATATGTGGATGATGAAACCAGCTCATTTTGACGCTTCAAAAAAATACCCATTATTTATGTATCAATATTCTGGACCTGGAAGTCAAACAGTTTCAAACAGATGGCATGGCGCAAATGATTACTGGCATTATATGTTGGCTCAAAAAGGCTATATTGTTGTTTGTATTGACGGACGAGGAACAGGAAAAAAAGGACGTGATTTTAAAAAAGTAACCCAAAAAGAATTGGGTAAGTATGAAATTGAGGACCAAATTGAAGCTGCCAAAGAATTAGGTAAACGTACATATATTGATGCAAGCAGAATTGGTATTTGGGGTTGGTCGTTTGGTGGCTATATGTCTACATTGGGAATTACCAAGGGCGCCGATACGTTTAAAACAGCCATTGCAGTTGCGCCAGTAACTTCATGGCGTTTTTATGACACTGTTTACACTGAACGTTATATGCAAACGCCACAAGAAAACGCAAGTGGTTACGATGAAAATTCACCCATTAATTTTGCTGAATTATTAAAAGGTAACTACCTATTAATTCACGGAACTGGCGATGATAATGTACACGTTCAAAATACAACCAGAATGGTTGACGCTTTGATAAACGCCAACAAGCAATTCGATTTATTTGTATATCCAGATCGTTCTCACGGAATTTATAGTACACGTAATGATAGATTGCATTTGTATAAAATGATGACCGATTTTCTTTTGGAAAAATTGTAACCTGTCTTATTAGTGATCGAATGACTTGAAATCACCCGATGATTATTGCTAAAACGGTGTAAAAAAATAGCAACGTTCATGTAATAAAAACTGTAAGTTCAATTAGTGATTATACTCTTTTCGTTTTATATTATTATCTTTGTAAAAAAAACACTATGAAAACAATAACTACATTCGTTTTATCACTATTTACTTTATTCTTATTTGCCCAAACTGGTCCTGGTGGCGTTGGTTCTACTGATGGAACATCAGATCTTGAATTTTGGTATGCTGCCAATACGGAAACAACTTATAGTAATGGAAGTTTAGTTAATAGCATGACTGACTTATCAGGTAACAATAAATCATTATCTGCTGCAGGTAATGAAAGACCAAGCTTTGCAACAGCATCACTAAACAATTACGAAACCATTTTATTTGATGGCAATGATGAATTAGAAAACACACATCTTGGTAATTGTAATGAAAACATGAGTTTTGGTTTTATTTTTAAAAGTACCAATACAACAACTGCAGATGATGTAATGTTACAACATGGTGGAAGAAATTCATTTGTAATAAGAGGTTCAACCGATGTTTATTCTGATTATATAGGTGCTCAATCACATCAAGGTTCAGCTTATACTACAGGAAGTTGGCAATTACACATTAAAAGGATAAATAATACGGTACCAGATATAAGGTTTTATGAAAGTGGTATACATACAGATACTTTTGGGAACCCTGTAGAAAACAGAACCTCTAATACTTGGATTGGTGGAAATGGTCCTGGTGGAGGAACTGGTTTAAACGGAAATATGGCAGAATGTTTTAAGTTTTCGAAAGTAATAAACATTACCGAACGTAAAATTATAGAAAACTATTTAACCGCAAAATACGGTTTACCTTTAGCACAAGGTGATTTTTACAAACAAGATGATGCCTCACAAGGTAATTTTGACCACAATGTTGCAGGAATTGGACAAAATAATGGAGCAGACAATCATACCGATTCTCAAGGAACAGGAATTATTAGAATAAATACACCAAGCACTATCTCTAATGGTGATTACTTATTTTGGGGCGAAGAAACCAAAGATGCTATTTATGATTTTTCTACAACAGCGGTTTATACAGAACAACTAAATAGTAAATGGCGTGTTGATAAACGTAATAATTTAGGAACAGTTACACTTTCTGTTAAAGCATCAGATTTAGATTTATCAGCAATGATATCTTGTGCTGAATTAAAACTAATAGTGAGTAGTGATGCTAATTTTACTGCAAAGACAAGTTATGATTTGAGTTTATCTGGTGGGATTTATACAGCAACAGCTGTTAATTTTACAGATGCAGATTATTTTACATTTGAATATTTCGATACTATTGTAGTAGATGATACTCAATTTTATAACGGTTCTGGATTTAATAATGTGCCAAACACATCAGATGGTTGTTATAAATTACTAGTAAAAAATACTTCCGATGGCTTACTACCACTTACTCAAGGCGCAAATGTTAGAGAAGTAGAGGTAGAAACAGGTGGAATATTAGTCGTAAATGACGGATTAAGATTATTAGTTGAAAATGGCATTCAATTGGATGGCGAAATTCGTTTAATTGGCGATTCGCAATTAATACAAACTCATACAGGTACTAGCCAAGTAACTGGTTCAGGTAAATTGTATGTTGATAAAGCAAGTAATTTAACCGATGTATTTCAATCTGGTTATTGGACATCGCCAGTAACAACATCAGGAAATACTTTTACAATAAGTGATGCCATGAAAGACGGAACAACACCAACAAGTGCAACCTCAACACCATTGGACATTACTTTTATTACTGGTCATGACGGCGCAACCGGAACTCCAATTTCTATCAGTAATTTTTGGTTAAACAAATTTGTAGATACTGTAGATTGGTATCCAAATGGCACTGCCGTAGATGAAACTACCAGTTTCAACCCAACCGAAGGTTATAATATGAAAAGCTCTGGAGCAAACGGGCAAAATTTTACCTTTGTTGGTAAACCAAACGATGGCGATTATACAAGTACAGTAACCTCTGGGAATTCAAGTTTATTGGGTAATCCATATCCTTCATCTTTAGATGCGGATACATTTTTATTAGACAATGGTGCGGCAAGTAGCCAAGCACTTTTCACTACTTTGTATTTTTGGGATGGAATAAATGATAACTCTACCACACATGTTAGAAATTCTTATTTAGGTGGTTATGCAACGAGAGCAATCGGTTTAGGAACAAATTATAATGGTGGTGATACGCCAACACGTTATATTTCTGTTGGACAAGGATTTTTTGTTGACGCTATTGCTAGTGGAACCGTTTTATTTAAAAATACACAACGTGCATTTACCAATACAGGTGCAAGTAATGTACCGCCATTTTTTAGTAAAACTTCTTCATTTCCTATTTTAAGAATTGGGTTTGAATTTGACATTGATAATTCAAATACATTTCATCGCCAATTAGCTGTAGGATTTAGAGGTTTAACCGATGATTTTGATGCTGGTTACGATGCGATAATGTATGATATGAGACCAACAGACATGTCCTTAATAGTAAACAATCATTCAAGTGAATTTACCATAACTGGAATAGAAGATTTTACGGAAGACGCTATAGAAATTCCATTACATGTTAAATTGGATCAACAACGCGATGTTATTTTTGAAATTGATAGTATAGAAAACTTTGCACCAAACAATATCTATTTAAAGGATGCATTTACTAATATATATCACGATTTAACCAATCCTATTTCGTTAAATTTACCAACAGGTGATTATACCAATCGGTTTTCAATTACCTTTAGAAATAGTCCTTTAAGTGTTGATAATTTAGTGACAGTAAATGATATTCTAATTGCTGATGAAATTAATAATCTAAAAATAACGAGTTTTAAAAATACAGGTATTAAAAAAGTAACCATTTTTAATGTGTTAGGACAAACTTTAGTTGCTAAAAATACATCTAATTCCATCGTTAATTTACCCGTTTCTTTGGAAAGTGGACAGGTATTATTAATTAGTCTTGAATTAGAAAATGGTCAAAAATTAACTAAAAAATTAATTAAGAAATAATTAATAGGTCAAAATTGTTACTCTATACTACGCAAGTAGATTCGTGTTTTTTGACTTCAACAACATCTAATATAAACTAAAGTCGAGAATGGTTATCTATAAACTGTTCTCGGCTTTTGTTATTGAACAAGTACTCTAGAAAACAATTATACTCAATATATTAATTGCAATTAAACACCCATAAACAAAGCTTGATTTATCAATTATAAGTGACACATTGAAAAAAGTAAAAATTACTTAAAATTTTTAATTATAACTTAATAACAATTAGTCACAAAAGGTTATTTATTGTGAATTATTAAAGTCTCACTTTTATTTTTTAATAATTGTTTGTACTTTGCACGAGAATAAAGATTTAATTTAAAAAGGATTTTTATTTTTTTAATTTAAATAAACTTAAAACTTATGTCAACAACAGCATTAAAACCACATGAAAAAGAATTATTTGGACATCCAATAGGCTTGTACGTTTTATTTTTTACCGAAATGTGGGAACGTTTTTCGTATTACGGAATGCGTGGATTGCTAACCTTATATATAGCAACATCGGCAACAGCAGTAGATCCAGGATTGGGTTGGACTGGAAAAGATGCACTTTGGTTATATGGATGGTACACGATGTTGGTTTATGTTGCAGCAATACCAGGTGGAATTATAGCAGATAAATGGTTAGGTCAAAAGAAAACAGTCATGCTTGGTGGTTTTTTACTAGTACTAGGCCATTTAACGTTGGCAATACCTCAAAGTTGGGCATTTTTTACAGGATTAGTATTAATCATTTTAGGAGTTGGTGGTTTAAAGCCAAATATTTCTACAATGGTTGGTGGTTTATATAAAAAAGGAGATATAAGACGTGATGGTGGTTTTACCATTTTCTATATTGGTATTAATATTGGTGCATTTTTGGCAAGTATAACTGTTGGTTTTGTTGCTTATTATTATGGATGGCATTATGGATTTGGTTTAGCAGGAATTGGAATGATTTTAGGGCAAGCAGTGTATATGTGGGGACAAAAATTTTTAGTTCACGTTGGTAACTTTATTGGTGATAAAAATTCGGATATAGATCCAGAAATAGCAAAAAAACCATTGAGTAAAATTGAAATTGATAGAGTTGTAGTTTTATTAATTTCATTTTTAATAGTCATTGTATTTTGGGGCGCATTTGAACAAGCAGGTGGATTAATGAATTTATATACCGATGCTAAAGTAGATAGAACAACAAGCATGTCTTGGTTACCAGAAATACCAGCAGCAGTATTCCAATCTTTAAATGCAGGTTACATTATATTATTTGGAACATTAATTGGTGGTTTTTGGCTATGGTGGAAAAAGAGTGGAAAAGAATCTTCTTCCATATTTAAAATGGCAATTGGTACTATAATAATGGGGTTAGGTTATGTCTTTATGATGTTTGCATCTAAAGAAGCTTCAAATATAGAGTTTGGTAAAGCGGCTATGTATTGGGTGTTTTTAGCGTATCTATTTCATACTATTGGTGAGTTATGTACTTCGCCAGTTTCTTTATCATTCATTACAAAATTAGCTCCTGTAAAATACGCATCTATTATGATGGGTGTTTACTTTGCCGCTACAGGTTTTGGAAACAAATTAGCTGGTAGTATTGGAGAATCTTCACAATTGGAACCTTACAAAGGGAAGATGATCGTTGCCAAACAAGAAATTTATAAATTCACAACAAAAGATTCTATAAAATATAAAGATCGTGCAACTAAAGAAATTAAAAAAACATTTAATTATGCTATAGAAAAAGATGGAAATTTTAGTGTAAGAGCAGATGTTTATTTAGAAAATGGGAAAGTTGTTTATAATGAATATGGTAAAACAACTAATGTAAATCATTTATTTAAACTGAAAGAATCAGACGGTTTAATAAACTATTTAAAAGATAATAACATTGGTAAATCCAATCCACACCATGCCTCTATAAACTTTGGTAAAAATAAAGAAAAAGCCAAAATTTTTGAGAATGAAGGCGATGGAAAAGATTACGAAGTCTCTTTTGTTATTGAAGAGGAACAAAGTAAACAAGAATACAAAACCTTTAGATTACTTGTCATTTTTACAGTTATTTTTGGATTACTATTATTATTATTCCTTAAAAAACTTAAAAAATTAACCCACGGAGCAGAAGATAACGAACACAATATCCACGATGAAACCGAAGGTTTTGAATTGGCAGATAATTAACAAACATAAAAACTCAAAATAATATTATGAATACAGACATTGAAAATCTATTTAAAGACAAAGTATTAGGACATCCAGCAGGATTGTTTGTTTTATTCTTTACAGAAATGTGGGAACGTTTTTCCTTTTACGGTATGCGAATCCTTTTAGTTAACTTCTTAACAATGGCTCTAGTTGGTTACAATCCAGGTTGGGAATGGACTGTAGAAAACGCAAGTGCTTTGTTTGGTACATATGCAATGTTATTATATATCACACCAATTATTGGTGGAATTATAGCCGATAAAATTACAGGGTATCGTTGGGCTGTTATTATAGGAGCCGCAATAATGACTTTAGGACACGCATCTATGGCTTTTGAAACAGAAGCTTCTTTATATATTGGATTGGCTTTATTAGTTATTGGAACTGGGTTTTTTAAACCAACTATGACTGCTATAATATCTGAAATGTATAAAAAATCACCTGAGAAAAAAGATGGAGCTTATACTATTTATTATATGGGTGTAAATGCAGGCGCATTTTTTGGAATGATGCTTTGTGGTTATTTAGCCGAAAAAATAGGTTGGGTTTATGGATTTAGTTTAGCTGGTATTTTTATGTTACTAGGTACATTACAATTTTGGTTAGCTGGTAGCTTATTTGGCGATATTGGAGCTAAACCAAATGCTATTGTAAAAGCTGAGGAAGTAATAGATAATGACGAAGAAAAATTAAACCCTTTTACAAAATTAGATAAAATTTTAATTGCAATTTCTTCTGTAATTGGTTTGGGTTATGCAGTAAATGATCCATTATCAAAAATTGCTGGTTTCGATATGTTTTCAGCATTACGAATTGGAAAATTAGAAGGGCAATATGTTGCGGTTTTATTTGCACTAGCTGTTTTTCTTTATTTAATAATAAGTAGAATAGGTAGATATACAAAAGTAGTAAGACATAGAATGATAGCATTTATAATTTTTGCTTTTTTTACTGTATTTTTCTGGTTATCCTTTGAGCAAGGAGCAACTTCATTAGTTGTTTTTGCAAGAGATAATGTAAACCGATTAATGACAGGAACATCAGCTACAATTTTTAATATTGTAAATACTTTATTAACCATAATTCCGCTGTTAATAATTTCTTACGTATTATATTTATTATGGAAAAAAACTTATAAAAAAATACCGTATTCAAATATAGTTCTTGTAATTTGTTTTGTAGGTATGTGGGCTGTTGTAAGTTGGATGTTAAATAGAGATTATAACACAACTGCTTATGATGTTAGTTATAAAGCTATAAAAACAACCATTGACAAATCGAGTTATAATTTACAATCAGATCGTACAAAATTATTCGAAAATAAAATGCTTGGTGGCGCTTTTTCGACCACTATTGATAACAAAGTAGCTACTGTTAATATAGATAGTATTATATATAACGGAACCGTTATAAAACAAAAAACATCTAAATTGTATGATAGAAAAGCTAAAAAAGCAGAACAAAAAGCATTTAATAATGACTATCTTAATACAATAAAAAGTATTGATCAAACAAGTAATGCAAAAGTATATTATCATAATAAAAAGAAAGACGTAAAAACAGTTGCTTTAAATGCGTTGTTTTTTGAAACGCCAATTACATTGCAAACAAAGTTAACAAACAGTGATGTTATTATTGATAAAACAACATCGTTTGCAGAACCAATAGCTTTAAACGTAGGTGATAAAGTGAAAATAATTACCAAAGATAATGATGGTACAGAATTTGGTTATTTAGCAGATGATCGCTTGGCAAGAGCTGTAGAAATTGGAAAAAAGTTTGACAGAGATAATGGTATTATAAAAGCATCAGTTGCAAAAGTAAAAGCCAATGAAGTAGAAATTACAGTCTCTTGGTTTTCTATTCTTAATTCATTTTTCATTATAGCATTTGCTTCATTCTTTTCTCGTTGGTGGGATTCTAAATACAATCCTTCTGCGGCTACAAAATACGCTTTAGGTTTATTAATTATGGCAGTTGGTTTTGCTTTATTAGCTTATGGTGCTTACGGCATGAAAGAAGGTGTAAAAGTAAGTATGATTTGGCTAATTTTAGCCTACCTATTCCATACGCTTGGTGAACTCTGTTTATCACCAGTTGGTCTTTCATACGTTTCTAAATTAGTGCCTGCTCGTATGATTGCCTTTATGTTTGGAATGTGGTATTTAGCCATTGCTATTGGAAATAAATTAGCAGCAATATTAGGTGGACAAATTGAAAACATTACTAAAGAATATAGTTTATCTATTTTCTTTTTAATATTTACAATAGTGCCTGCAGTTGCAGCATTAATAATTTACTTTTTAAATCCTGTACTTAAAAAATTAATGCACGGCGTAAAATAAGAAAATTATTAAAAATTAAAAAGGCTGTCTATAAATAGACAGCCTTTTTTTATGTTGTGTTTTGTTTACTATAACTCTAAATGTTGTCTAAATTTTAAAGCTTGTCTTCTAGAGGTTTCTACCTCAACACCATTAAATAAAGTGATTTTTAGTTTACCATTAAACCAAGGTGTCACTTTATCAATACTCTTTAAACGAATAATTTGTTGGCGATTCACTCTAAAAAAATCGTTGGGCAATTGGGTTTCTATTTGATTAAGTGATTTGTAAATTAATGGTTTTTCATCTTCAAAAAACACTCTGGTATAATTGCCCATAATTTCGAATAACGAAATATCTTTTAAAGCAACCATCCAACATTTCTCACCTTCTTTGATGAATATTTGATCATCCGTAATTAATTTTTTTGATGTTGTTTGTGTTTCTTTATCTTTTAATAATGGTATTAATTTATTAATTGTTTTTGCAAAACGTGTGGCGCTTATAGGCTTTAATAAATAATCAAAAGCATTGTACTCAAATGATTTTATAGCATATTCATCATAGGCAGTAGTAAAAACAACAAGGGGAATTTTATCGAGTAGTTCCAATAATTCAAAGCCATCTTTTTCGGGCATATTAATATCCAAAAAAAGTAATGCTGGATTTTTTTCTTGTATTATTTTATAGGCTTTATCCACATTTTCTGCCTCACCAATAATATCAATTTGAGGATGGTTTTTTAATAATTCTTTTAATTCAGCACGTGCTAAACGAGAATCTTCAACTATTACGGCAGTTATTTTAGTCATTTTTTGAGGTCGATTCTTGTTTGCTTTTAACTTTAAATAAATTGATTACTCCAGCAATCATAAAACCATATCCTAAACCATTAATTATCCCTTTTGTAATATCACTAAAATTATATTTACGAGACATTATTTGAAGAATAGTAATGATCACTAATCCCAATACTATAAACAAGATATTAGACGTTTTTTTGATTTTCATAATTGTTTATTTTAAAATAGGTAGTTCAATTTTAGCCAATACTTCATTATTATTTTCGATTAATGAAAACTTGGCATTTTTGCCATACAATAAAGATAGTCTTTTTTTAATGTTTTCTAAACCAACTTTGGTTGAATGCTTTGATAGTGCTAATTGTCCAGTGTTTGACACCAAAATTACTAAATTATCGGTTTCTTTTTGAATACTTAATGCAACAATGCCTCCTTTTGGTAGATTTGAAATGCCATGTTTTACAGCGTTTTCAATTAACATTTGTATAATCATTGGAGGAATCTCTGTATTAATTAGCGATTCTTCAATGTTTTTTTTAAAAATTAAACGGTCTTCTAACTGAATTTTAGATAATGCAATGTAGTTTTCAACCATTTCTAATTCATCCAATAAGGCAATTTTATCAATCTTATTTTTGGTTAATGAATAGCGTAACATTTCAGATAAACGCGTAATCATTTCCCTTGATTTATCAACATCTTCAAGCATTAATCCGCGAATATTGTTTAAAGAATTAAACATAAAATGCGGATTTATTTGACCTTTTAAAGTATTTAATTGAGATTCTTTTAAAGACGACTCTAACTCTAAATGGAGTAAACGATTTTGAGCGAATTTTCGTAATAATTTTATGGTATAATAAATAATGATCCAGAAGAATACAAATAGAACTACATTCACCAATGTAGAGATAATCTCGGTAGTTGTAAAGCTTATGTTTTTATTGTGAAAATAATTATATATAGGCTTTGCAAATAACATTGATGTAAACAATACTGCTGATCCCAATATTAACCCAATAGCTAATGTACCAAATTCTTTAGATTCAAATTTTTCGAATGTTAGTCTTTTTTTAAGATAAAAACGGACAATAGTAGTGGCTAAAATAGCCGATAAAAAGAATAATAACCCTTCAGCATAAATATAATTTTTGTTCAAATCACTTTTGGATACAAACTTCCCAAATGTGTTTAAGCCTGCTAATGAACCCCAACCAAGGCATTGCAATATCCAATATAATGTGTTTTGATTAATTTTCATTTAAAAAAATTTGTTTGATGGCTTTTTCAGTTTTAAAAAACAAAAAACCTATAATTATAAAAGAAATTAATGCTGAAATTATAACGCTTTTGGCACCCTTAAAAAAATCAAAATAACTACCTATAAGTCCAATTATTCCCAGTAACAAACCACAATATATCATCAATTTTGCAGAGTAGTTTTGAGCAAAATTCCATCGGTTTTGGGATTTCATTGAACTTTTGGTACGGTATCCATACAAACTATTAATTTTTTTGGGCGGGAATTTAAGCATTATAAAACCTGTTATTAAAAAAACGCTTCCAATTAATAAAGGCATATTAAATTGTATAATATCTATATTCATGTTATGGTTTTTTATAATTTAATAGTTGTTTTTTTATTTCTTCAAAATCATCAGTCCCAAATAAGTAACTGTGGAATTTGTTTTTGGATTTAAAATAAATACTTTCACCAACTTTGGTATTCCATAGCCAGCCTTTATCAGTTAATCTAATGCCAATTCCAACATACCAAGGAAATGTTACTTTTTCTATGGTTGATAAATCTATATTGGAAATCAATACCGACTTTTTAAGCCAACCAATACCAAAAATAGCTGTAAATTTTTCATCATCAATAATTAAGGTGAGTTTATAAAACAAGGCTAATATTATTACTAAAATACTTAAAATAAGTATAAATGGAATCAATGGCAAATTGGCTAACCCTTTTTTAAAAAAATAACTATAGATTATAAAAATAAGTACACCTACTAAAATAAGCATCCATTTACTATACTGTGTTTTTTTATAATGAATCATATCAATAAATTTAAAATCGTTTATTAATCCAATCGCTAATAATTTTTAAAGCCTTTGGTGAAAATGTTTCTTCAATGTCTTTGTATTCTTCTACACTTCCTGTATCACAATTTTGAAACAAATGATTCAATCCTTCCAACTCCATTATGGTGACATCTTTTGATTTTTTCAAGCCTTTTTTAAGACCTTCTAAATTCAATTTTGGTATTACTTGAAAATCTTTTTCACCATTAATAGCCAACACAGGACATTCTACTTCACATAAAAATTGCTTAGGATCCGTTTTTATAAAATAGGCAATCCAAGGTGAGGTTAATGATTTAATTTGTTTTTTAATAGCTTCATCGGTAAGGCTTTTAGCCAAACTTTCTGGGGCATTTTTTCTAGCTTTTTGAATGTATGTGGTAATTTTTGAATTCAAGGTTTTGTCATTCTTAGATTTTTGTATGATTTTAAAAATATTTCCAGACATTTTATCGTTATAATCTATGTGTTTTTTATCAGCTCCAGCCAATTCAAAAGCACGTTTTGTTTGTGTTCTTAAGACTTCGCCTCCATCAACTCCAGGACCGGCTAATGAAACTATAAATGCAATATTTTTATTATTAGACGCTACTATTGGTGCAATTAAACCGCCTTCACTGTGTCCAATTAAACCTATTTTATTGGTGTCAATATCGGTTCTGCTTTGTAAATATGTTACTGCCGCTTCTACATCGGTAGCAAAATCTGCTGAGGTTGCATCTATTTGAGAACCTTCACTTTTAGCAACACCTCTATCATCGTAACGTAAAACGGCAATGCCATTATTTGTTAAATAATCCGATAAAACTAAAAATGGTCTGTGATTAAATGCCTGTACTTCTTCATCTCTATTTTGCGGACCAGATCCTGAAATTAAAATAGCAACTGCCGGATTTTTAACACCTTTTGGCAGTGTTAAAGTCCCAGATAATTTAATATTGTTAGCCGTTTCATTTACAAATGTAACCTCTTCACTTTTGTAATTATAAGGTTTTACAGGATCTTGCGGGCGTTTTTTTGCTTTAACCTTTTCTATTTTTTTATGTGTTAAATGTAATGGCATATTCATGCCGCCTTGTGTAAATGTGCCGTCAATTTCATCGGCTTTAAGCTTACCTTTAAAAGTTACACCTATACTTTTTAACGAAACTGATAAGTCGTTATCTGTAAATTTGGTATCGTCTGTTGGCATACCAAAAGCGTCTTGATCTGGACTATCCATTGTGGTTTTAAATACACCATCTTTTTCAGTAATGTGAAAGTTAATACGCAATTTAGTACCATGAATATCAAGTTGACCATACCAATCTCCAGTAATTTTTTGCGAGAAAGTTGATGTTACAAATAGTAAAAATGTAATAATAAATGTGGTTATTAAGCGTATCATAATTTTAGTTTTAGAATTATAGGACAAAGATACTTTACTATGTGTGTTTATTTTTTAAAAATATGATGAATGGTTTAAAAAGATTGCGAATGGTTTTTAGAAAATGAAATCATAAATTTACTTTAATTATTAAGATTATAAATACTTCATAAACTCTTCTCTAGGGATTTCCATTGCGCCCAAGCTATCTAAATGGTCATTATAAACCTGACAATCAATTACTTTATAGTTTTCTTTCTCTAATTTTTTTGCCAGATAAATAAACGCAACTTTAGAGGCATTACTTACCAAACTAAACATACTTTCACCACAAAAGATAGTTTTAAAATCAAGGCCATACAAGCCGCCAACCAATTTTTTATCTTGCCAAACTTCTATAGATTTTGCAATGCCTTGTTCATGCAATTTTATGTACGAAGCTTCCATTTCATCTGTAATCCAAGTGCCATCTTGTCCTTTTCTAAAGCTGTTTTTACATTGATTTATAACGGCTTTAAAATCCTGATTATATGTAATTGTAAACGTTTTATCACGTAAAACTTTGCGCATACTTTTTGATATGTGAATCTTATTTGGAAACAAAACCATACGGTATTTTGGTGCATACCAAATAATTGGTTCGCCTTCATTAAACCAAGGGAAAATACCACTTTTATAAGCTAAAATTAATCTGTTGCTAGATAAATCTCCTCCAATTGCCAAGATACCATCTTCATTAGCTTTATTTACATCTGGAAAAATTAATTCTTTATTTAGTAAGTACATAACGGTTTAAAATAATTCTTTTTAAGACCTTAAAAAATTACCCATCATCACTAAAACGAATACTCTTTTTACTTCTTCGAGCTCGTCTTTTCTTTTGATTAAAACGGTACGTGAAATTTAAACGCACTACGCGTTCTCTCCATTGAAATTCGCTATATGTTGTTGATAAATTATCAATAATAGTGGTTGAACGTCTTTTACGAGAGTTTAATAAATCACTTACATTTAAGGATAAAGTAGCATTCTCATTAAATAAATCTTTTGAAAAAGCCAAATCTATATGAGCTAAACCTTTGATGTTACTTTGATAATTTTCAGACGGTCCGCGATAATTTACTGTTGTTTGCCAATCAATTTTTAAAGGTAATTTTACGCGCGAAGTAAATCGGGTATTCCAGCTGTTATTCTCAGAATTGGGTACAATATTATTTCCGTTTTTTGCCACATTATAAAAGTTAAAACTACTGTTTAATTTCAGCCATTTTAAAGCTTTATAATCTAATGAAAATTCCCAACCAAAACGATCTTCGGAGGCAATGTTTCTTGGAATCATTCTTATAATTGGCACACCAGCACTGGTTTGAGAGCCAGTATTTTCTCTTATAAACTGAAAAACATCGGTAGTATAATTATAATACAAAGAGGTATTAAACGTTACTTTTGCCCACTTTTTTAAGTAGCCTAAATCAACACCATTACTATATGCCGGATTCAAATCTGGGTTTCCTTGGAATACATTGGTTTCGCTGGCGCGCGATAAAAACGGATTTAAAAAATACGCATGTGGTCGTCTAATTCTACGATTATAACCTAAGGTAATATCTTCGCCTTTTCCAATTTCGTAGGCTAAGTTTAAGGTTGGAAACCATTTGGAATATTTTTTTGGATTATCAACGCCTTGACTTGTAATTTCTATGTCAGACATTTCTAGGCGCAAGCCAAATAAGGCAGAAAACTTTCCAAATTTATTCCCATATTGAGTATAAAAAGCCGTTGTTTGATCTTTGAATTTAAAGATATTAGACACGTTTGTGTCTTTAATAAATTCGCCAGTAATTTGCTCTTCAAACAAGGCAAAATCGGTTTCTTGATCTCTATTGGTTAATTTAAAACCCGCTTCAAACTGAGCGTTTTCACCAATTGGCAACACGTAATCGGTTTGTACTAAATAGTTTTTATTATCTTCTAAAGCGTGTGTTTTTTCTTGTAATGCGATGTTTGGGTTTGGTGAAAATTCTTCGCCTACAATTTTAGAAAATTCATCATCATCACTTGTTTCAAATTTATAATCAAGCGTTAATTTATGACCACTGCCTTTAAACTTTTGAGTAAAATTAAGGTTGTATTCTATACCAACATCTAGCCTGTCTTCTAATTCGTTTCGTGTAGAATAACCAATATTAGAAAGCGATTGATCTTGTAAATTCAATTTAATTCCGGTATCTGTAAACCGATTGGAATTGGTATATGAAACACTACCTGTAACCGATGATTTATCAGTTAAACTATACGTCATTCCTAAACGTGTGTTGAAATTTTTTCTATTTCTATCATAATTACGGTCTTCTTTAGAAAAAGCAAGAACTGTATTATTGACATAATCGTTTTCAAAAAAGGCATTTCCAGGTGTTTTGCCATCACTAAAACCAATGGTATTAAACACATTTATTTTTTTATATCGCCAATTAAAATTACTAGAAATTCCATAACCTGTTGGATTCTTAATGTTTCCGCTAAGCGACCCATTTAAACCTTGGGCCTTTCCTTTTCTTAAAATTATGTTGATAATTCCAGCTGTGCCTTCAGCATCATAACGTGCGGATGGTGATGTAACGACTTCCACTTTTTTAATAGCATCAGCAGGTAATTGACGTAAAGCTTCAGCAGCACTAAAATTAGACGGTTTACCATTAATTAATATACGTACATTATCATTACCTCTCAAACTCACAGCGCCTTCTACATCAACAGTAACCGATGGTACATTATCCAATACATCCATAGCATTTCCACCTTTTACAGTCATGTCTTTTCCTACGTTGTATATTTTTTTATCCAAGCGTATTTCAACAGTACTTTTTTCGGCAATTAACTCTATCTCATCAAGTGAAACAGCAGATTCGGTTAAAGTTATGGTGCCTAAATTAGTGTTTTTAGAAAATGTTCTGGTTCCTAAATCTTTTGTTACGTAAGATATGTATTCTACAGAAACATGGTACGTACCTTTTTTTATCTCAAATTCAAAATTTCCTTTTGCATTGGTTATTCCACCAGTAACAGACGATTTGTCTGTTGGTTTTAATACAATGGTTGCATACTCTAATTTTTGATTTGTTTCGGCTTCCAAAACATTCCCCGAAACTGTTATTTTTTGTGCAAAACCAAGTGTACACATCAACCCTAAAATGATTGTTATTGCTTTTATTTTCATTATTTTAAAATTACATTTTTTTTATAGCCTTCTTAAACTCCTTCCAATTTACTTTTGCATCACCATCTTCATCATAAGTCTCAATTAATTTTTTACTTACAATACCACGTAAAAAACTACTAATTTTAGCTTCCTTTAATAAGGATACAATTTCCTTTTTACTCAATTTCCCATCTTTATCTTTGTCAAAAAAAGCAAAAGCAGCTTCTTCAGATTCAAAGTTTTGAGTTAATACAATTTTTATTTTTCTTAAAATTTCTTTTTTACTTGCCATTTTTTGATTTTTAAATTCTTCAAATATAATCAAATAATTCACATTAATAAGTTAACGTATTACTTTAAACTTTCATAACTTAGCAAAAAATTAAAATAAAATGGCACATCTTACCGATATCGAAATTGCACAAGCAACTGAACTTTCACATATAAAAGAAATTGCAAAAAAAATAAACATCGATGAAGATGATTTGGAATTTTATGGCAAATACAAAGCAAAATTACCATTAGATTTAATAGATGATGCAAAAATTAAAAATAACAACTTAATTTTAGTTACTGCGTTAACGCCAACTCCTGCAGGTGAAGGAAAAACAACAGTTTCCATTGGTTTAAACGAAGGTTTAAATAAAATTGGTAAACAAGCAACCGTTGTTTTAAGAGAACCATCTTTAGGGCCAGTTTTTGGTATAAAAGGCGGTGCAGCTGGTGGCGGATATTCTCAAGTTGTACCTATGGAAGATATTAATTTACACTTTACAGGTGATTTTAACGCTGTAGAAAAAGCCAATAATTTACTATCTGCTTTGATTGATAATAATTTACAAAGCAAAACAAAAAATTTAAGTCTTGACGGAAGAACCATTGCATGGAAACGTGTTATCGATATGAATGACAGAGCGTTACGTGATATCACCATTGGTTTAGGCGGCACAGCAAATGGCATTCCAAGACAAGATGGTTTTAACATAACACCAGCCAGTGAAGTGATGGCAATTTTGTGTATGGCAACCGATTTTAAAGATTTAAAACAACGTTTAGGTGATATTTTTGTTGGATTTACATTTGATAAAAAACCAATTTTTGCGCGCGATTTAAAAGCAGAAAATGCGATGGCAATTTTATTAAAAGATGCTATAAAGCCTAATTTAGTACAAACTTTAGAAAAAAATTCTGCCATTATTCACGGTGGCCCATTTGCCAATATTGCGCAAGGAACCAATACAATAATCGCTACAAAAATGGGCTTATCATTATCCAATTATGTGGTAACAGAAGCTGGTTTTGGAGCCGATTTAGGAGCAGAAAAATTCTTAAATATTAAATGTGCAAGTGCTGGTTTAAGTCCTAAATGTGTAGTTTTGGTGGTAACTATTAGAGCATTGCGTCATCACGGAAATTCGCCAAAAGAAGACTATAATTCGCCAAATTTAGAACGCGTAACTAACGGTTTTGTAAATGTTGAAAAACATATTGAAAACATCCGTAAATTTAATATAGAACCCGTTGTTGCAATTAATGCTTTCCTTAATGATAGCGATGAAGAAATTGCTTTTGTTATAAAAAAATGTGCTTCTCTTGGTGTACAAGCCGTTGTTTCTGAAGGTTGGGCAAAAGGTGGAAATGGTACGCAAAATTTAGCTAAAGCAGTCGTTAATGTTGTAGAGAATAAAGCAGCAAATTTTAAACCATTATACGATTGGAAGTCGCCAGTAAAAGAAAAAATTGAAACCATTGCCCGCGAGATTTATGGCGCCGATGGTGTTGATTTTGACCGCAAAGCCATCCTTAATATGAAACGTATTGACCGTTTAGGATTTAATGATTTTGCTATTTGTATGGCAAAAACTCAAAAATCATTTTCTGATAATGATAAATTGATTGGAAGACCAACTGGTTTTAGAGTTACCGTAAGAGAAATTGAAATTGCTGCTGGAGCACAATTCTTAATTCCAATTCTTGGTAAAATGATGCGTATGCCTGGTTTACCTGCAACTCCTGCAAGTGAAGGCATGACTATTGATGATAATGGTGTTATTTCTGGATTGTCTTAAATAATTAAACTTGACTTTGTTATTTATTTTAGCTAACTTTACAACTTATAACAGTCGATTAATTTAATTTATACTGTACTTATCTTTGTACTGGTAAAATTATTCGCTCAATCCAAAAAATGAAGAAAATAATACCCTTTATATTAATTTTATCATTCTTAAGTTGCAGTCAAGA
Organism: Flavobacteriaceae bacterium; assembly: GCA_036478895.1. Taxonomy (GTDB): domain Bacteria; phylum Bacteroidota; class Bacteroidia; order Flavobacteriales; family Flavobacteriaceae; genus S010-17. The sequence goes on from JAZGEV010000006.1 coordinate 21,364, forward strand.
TGATTATGAAAACTCAGAATTAAATAACACTGAATTTGAGCCTTATTTTGATTTTTTTATAGAAGAAGGGATTATAAGAGGGCAAGATTATACAAATTATAACATCAATTTTTATCTTGCAGATATTGATTTTAACAATGCAGTTGGTCTTTGTTATCAACAATATGAAAGAATAATTATTGATAGAGAGTATTGGAATAATGCGAATGAAAAAGATAAAGAATGGTTAGTTTTTCACGAATTAGGTCATTGTCTTTTAAATAGGAGTCATCGAAATGAAAAAAGTAATAGTGGAGATTGTTTGAGTTTAATGAAAGGACGAGAAAACAGCTTTGATTGTTCTGAAAATTTATTTTCATCTCTTTGGAGAAAATACTATATAGACGAATTATTCAACCAAGACACAATATTACCAAACTGGTATACTAATAATCAAGAATATTCTATAAACTATGATAATCCATTAGAAATAGTCTCAATTACAAATTTGAATACTGAATCCTACAATTCAACTTTTGATTTTAATAATACAGAAAAATTTGTAATAGAATTCAATTTTAAAGACTGGGAAATAACTTCTAATAATTTAACTTCTGTTTTAGCAGACATTTATTTTGGAGGTTATTCTTTTGGAAGTGCACCTTTATCTGAAAGAGGTCGGCTTCATATTAGGAATAATAACGGAGAAGAGTATTATGAAAACATTGAATATAACTTTAATAATAATATAAAATTGACCATTAGAAAAAACAACGAATTATTACAGTTTTTTATAGACGAACAATTCATTCATGCAATGGAAATCGAATCATTTGATACTAACCTTTTAAAAGCATCCTTTGAAACAGCAATAAATATAGATATCGAAATTTTTGAGTATAATTAAAAACCGAATTTATTTCGGATACATTCATAGAAATTGGTGTGATTTTTAACTCAGAATTTGCATTGATTGAAATTTTTATTCCTAATAAAAATTTATGAAATTGACCAAGAGTCGTTTTTGAAAATAATATAACGGAAACTCACGAATTGATGTTTTTTATTTATCGGAAAATTGATAGCTTTTTCCAATACAAAAAAACTGTTTTATTTTTCATCAATAAAAGAAATGGCTTCCAATAGTATTTCTTTCAATTCAAAAACAGCAATACTTTCTAGGGTTGGATATGCTATAGAACGCGTATACTGTCTGTTTCTACCATCTTTAAGTAAGCCTTGTTTATTGGATAATTTATAACCAAATATAAAAGCAAAATCTACATAATTGGTGCCTTTTAAAATATTTAAATAGCAGATAGATTTTCCTTTATAATAATACATCGGTATTTTATATTTATATTTTTCTTCTACATTTGGTATCGTTTCAAAAACAACTTGCCGTAAGTATAATAATACCGATTGTAACGGTTCTCTTTGCGTGATGAAATAGGTTTCTAATGGATTCATATAAATAAAATGATTCTATCCTTATTTTAATGGTAAATAATGTCAGTTCGAGCAAAGTCGAGAATGTATCGTTAAAAAAATGTTATTATTAAACCGTTCTCGACTTCGCTCGAACTGACATTAATTTTTTTTCACTAAATTCGTGGTAGAGCCATTAAAATTAAGGCAATACAATTGGTCCTAAATAATAAAACCACAAGACAAAGCCACTTATTCCCCCAATTAAACCAGCTATGATAAATGTGAACCTGAATTTTAAAGGGATTATTTTAAAAATGACATACAAAGAAATTAGTAAACCTATACTGCCAAATAATAACGGAATTGCTCCTTCATAGAGATTTAAATGTCTAGATAAATTCACTTCGTCTCCTTGCGTACCAAAATAATTTCCGTTTCCTTTTATAATACCACTTGCTAAACCCATTGCTAAATTAAATACTTCACGCATCCAAAATAAGGCTAAAAAAACAGCAAACCAATCGGTTAATTTAAATCCACTTACTGCTACTTTTTTTTTTCTGATAAAAAGAATAAGCAAACCCAGTATTCCTGTAAGCATTGTTTGTAAAGGACCACCAAAAGTGATTAATAAACTATTACTATTGGCTTTCTTTCGTAATTCTTTATACCGAGATTCATCTGGAAAAACAACATTTGTATCAATCTCTTTTCTATATGTTTGGTACAATTCATATAATTCACTTTTTCCTTTGGGTTTAGAACTCATACTGCCGTAATGCAAAGTTGTTTCATAACCAACACTTTTTGCCGCTAGTATATGTCCATATTCATGAGAAACAGTACCAATTATAGTAAATAGGGTAAATGATCCTATGAAATATAAAAGCTGTTTTTTATGGATTTTAAAATTCATTAAAAAGGTGATTATAAAAAATAAAGATAAAAAAATATTTCTATTTCAAAAATTATATTAACTTTGCATTTCAAAGTACTTTTAATATGAGCGAAAAAAATTATTTACAAGACCTATCCGAAATTAAAAATATAATGAACCGTTCTACGCGTTTTTTGAGCTTGAGTGGTTTGTCTGGCATATTAGCTGGTGTTTATGCCTTAATTGGGGCATTTTTAGCAAGGTTTGTTTTGAAAGATGCTGGTTTTTATAGTTATAATCACAATACTATTAATCCAAATAATTTAGAACTCAAATTAATTGGTATTGCTTTAGTCGTTGCTTTTTTATCCATAATTACAGCATATATTTTAACAAAAAAAAGAACCTTAAAACAAGGTGTAAAAATCTGGGATACTACAACCAAACGCTTGTTGTTTCATTTTATGATTCCGTTACTAACTGGTGGTATTTTTAGTTTAATCTTGTTAAATCAAGGTTTCTATGGATTTGTAGCGCCAGCAACACTTATTTTTTATGGTTTAGCCGTTTTAAATGCAAGTAACTATACCATTAGTAATGTAAAATATTTAGGTATTGCTGAAATTATCTTAGGCTTAATAGCAATGAATTATATTGGTTTTGGTTTATACTTTTGGGCAATTGGTTTTGGTATTTTTCATATTATTTATGGTTTAATTATGTATCTTAGTGAACCTAAAAATTAAACTTAGGTTTTCATCCTAAAAAGCAGTTACAAAAATGTCCATAATAAAAAACATAAATAAACTTTTTGATCACCGAGTTCGCTTGGGTATAATGTCGGCACTTATGGTAAATGAAAGCGTTGATTTTAATACCTTAAAAGATTTACTTGAAGTGACTGATGGTAATTTAGCAAGTCATATAAAGGCATTAGAAAAAGTGGAATATATACTAATACAAAAACAATTTATTGGTAAAAAAACCAATACAAAATATAGCGTAACAAAATTGGGAAAAGCAGCGTTTAAAACACACATAAAGGCTTTAGAAAAATTAATTAAAAATAAGTGAAACTATTTTTTTATAAATACACTTTGAAATGCAAAGTACTTTTAAAAATATACGAAAAAAATTTCTAAAATGGATTTTTGAAAACGCACAAATTTATTATGTGCGCTTATTAAGGAACAAAAGAGAACCTTGGAACATCAATTTAACTAGCTTGCTTCAATATCCATCTGAAACCTTTGGACATCAGTATGCGCAATTCTTGAAAAATAACAAGTTCGAAATTTTAAAAAATTTTGAACGTCATGATGCATATCACGTCATAACTGGCTGTGGAAGGAATGTTGAAGACGAAATTGCCATGCAATACTTATGTCTTGGAAACGGAAAACTAAGTGTAAACTTAATTGGTGTCCTAATTTTAGGAACTATTCTGCTTCCAGAGTACTGGAAATATTACCTAAAATCATACCGTATTGGGAAAAATGCCAATCAGTTTTATAATTGGGATTTTGAAAAAATACTTGACAAAAACTTATCAAATATACAATTAATAATTTTTAATAAAACGAACATCTCATGAAACAATTCAATCAAATTGGCTTAAAAATAGCCATTGCATCCTTTGTAATAGGAACATTTTTTTTAATTAGCTATGCTATAACTCATATAGAGGGAATTGCAGTTTTTGGCTATTTCTATTTATTAGCAGCCATCTTTATCAATTTAATAATTGCTTTAGTCCTTTTTGTTTTTTCGGTAACTAATACTGAAAATAGAACTAAAAATTTAAAAACAATTGGGGTAATGCTATTCAATATTCCTATCGCTTATTTATACGTAATTATTGTCTTTGATTATTTACACCTTTAAAATAAAATTTTATGAAAACCCCAATTATTCTTATTGCATCAATATTATTTAGTCTTTTGTTTTTTAAATATCATATTGGGCTGAATATCGTGCTATTCGCTATCTTAACAAATGTAGTCTTAGCTGTTCTTAATCCGAAAAAATATAAAGAAAAAAACACGCTTATTAAAGCATTTTTATTAATTGTAAGTGGCTTTTTCTTTTTTAAACAACCATCGGTTTTAACCATTTTTACCTACTTTATCTCTTTTGTCTTATTAGTTGGATCGGTTTCTGAATCAAAATCTGCTATTTATATAAAACTAATTAATGGCTTGTATTCTATTATTGTAGCGTCTTTTGCAAACCATTTTGATAGAGTTAAGAATGAAGTAAAAGCAATTGAAAATCAAAAAATAAATTATGGCTTTTGGTTGAGAATTATTGGTATTCCAATACTTGTATTATCCCTTTTTATTGGATTGTATAAGGATTCAAATCCTGTTTTTAATAATTTAGTTAGCCAGATAAACTTTAGCTTTATTAACATACAATGGTTATTATTTACAGCTATGGGATATTATTTATTTCATAATATTGCTAACCCTATAATTATAGAACCCGCAACAAAAACAGATTTAGAAACACCAAACTTTTTAATAAAAGAAAATTTAAATGTAACTAATGATGAAAAATTAAAAACAGAAAATCAATTAGGTACAGTTTTAATTATTTTATTAAACACACTAATTTCAGTAGTATTATTTACGGATTATCTATATTTAAATTCGGATTTAAATACAGATAACCCAATGGCTTATTCAAAAAATGTTCATAGTGGAATTTATGCTTTAATATTTTCCATAATAACGGCAATAGGTTTAATTATTTACTTTTTTAGAGGTAATTTGAATTTTTATAACAAGAATAAAACTTTAAAAATAGCAACTTACATTTGGATTGCATTAAATATTTTACTGGTGTTTTCTACAGCACTAAAAAATCATAGTTACATTGCTACTTTTGGCTACACATACAAACGTATTGGTGTTTCAGTGTATCTTTTATTGGTTTTTATTGGGCTTATTTTTACCTTTATAAAGGTGTATAGCATAAAAAATATTGTATTTCTATTCCGTAAAAATTTACAGGTTGCCTTTGCAATCCTTATACTTACTTCTGCAATAAATTGGGATAATTTTATTACTAATTACAATTTAACTAAAGTAAGAAATGGTCTTGATGTTGAATATCTACTTCGTTTAAATAATAATGCAACCATACTAAAGAAGTATAAAGATAAACATATTAACACCAAAAATGATGCTATAAACTTTAACAGATATCCAAAAAGAATAGATGATAAATACAATTGGTATTTAGTTGATTTAGAAAATAATTCTTGGCAAGAAAAGATTTATGCTAATTTTTTAAAATAGATTATGCAAGATAGAACATTAAAAAACAGTCTCGCATTATTATGTTTATACGCCATTTCACTAGTTGTATTTAGAGTATTTTATACGCAAAGCGACTTTTACTTATTTCTAATTTGGAATTTGTTTTTAGCTATTATTCCATTTGGTATTACATCTTTCTTAACTCAAGTAAAAAGTAAATTATTAAACTATTTATTATTCCCAATTTGGCTGGTTTTTTTACCAAATGCGCCTTATATAATTACCGATTTATTTCATTTACAACAAGGCACATCTATGCCAATTTGGTTTGATTTATTATTAATACTCAGTTTTTCAATAAGTGGTATGTTGCTTTTTTTTATGTCGTTAAACTATATGTTTGTGCTTATTAAAAATCAATTGTCCAAAAAAACAGCTTGGTTTATTAGTATTTCCATTCTTTTTTTAAGCGCCTTCGGAATTTATTTAGGTCGGTATTTACGTTGGAATTCTTGGGATTTAATCCATCAACCAAGCGTGTTGTTTAATGATGTTTTGATGAGAATTATACATCCTACACAACATCCAAAAACTTGGGGAATTACATTGGGTTTTGGCTTTCTGTTTTGTATTGGTTTTATAATATTTAGAGTTTTTACAGTTAACCAATTCATATCAAAGAAATAACGATTACTACTTAGTGTTAATATAAAAAAGCTTGACTTTGTTATTAATTTTAGCTAACTTTACATACTATAATAGTCGATAAATTCAATTGAATTTGTTTTTGTGTTTCAATCATCAAAGTTCTCCAAAAATAGGTTACTTAATTTAGAAAATTAATCAGTTTCGGCAATAATAACACCAAAATTACCATCCATTTCCAACTGATTTTTTTCAGGTAAGAATGTTTTTGAAACAAAACCATCTAAATACAGAGCGTTTTTACAACCTAGGGAATTAAAATAAGTTGCAAATTCATAAAAATTTACTTTTTGAAGTGACATCGCAAAAATAAGATCTCCATTAGGTAAAATTCCAACACCATTACGGATGTTAATATTTTTGGATCCTTTATTAAATTTAGTATGAATTATTCCTTCTATAATTAATAATGGACCAGATTGAGTTGCAAATTTTATAAAATCATTGTTGAAATTGGTTGATTTTATAATGAGCGCCTTATTGTTTTTTGTAATGGCAAAAACACCATTGGGTTGTAAATAAAAATTGCCATAACCTTTAGTTATAGTATCTAATGGAGTTAATGTAATGCCATTCTCAACATACAAACCTTGCGGTGATAAATCTTTTTTATACATACCGCCATTCATTGCAAAAATTAATTTTTTGTTTAGGATACTTAATTCTGCTTTTAAATTTTCAAAATTATTATAGTTAACGTCAATACTATTTTTCCAATAAAATTTTAAATTTTGGTATTTTAAATTAACCACATGAGAAACATACAAAGGGTTCTCTACAAGTTTAATAACTGATTTTCCTTTCCAAAAAAATGAAAAAAATACAATTACAATTGCTAAAAAAATTGATTTTACATTCATAATATCACCATTTAATTACTGCATTTAATAATAAAGATTCGCCACCATCGCTATCGGTCACAAAGATAATTTTGGTTTGCTTGTCTGCTATTTCATTAGCAATGGTAACAGCTTCAATTTTTAAAGGCAACTCGGCATTTGGTATGGTTACATATTGTATGTTTTGAGACGGTTTGTTTTCATCCAATGCAATTACACCAACAATACTGCCCAATATTTCGCCATCATCATAAGCGTTTTTTGTGTTTTCACCCGATGCAGTAAACAATAAATACGGTTTATACTGGAATGCTGTAGCGCCAGAAAATCCATACGAAATGCCATTTATTTTGGGCAAATTATACAACGTGATTTTTGGTTGAGGAAAGGAGTTTTCGTTTTTAAAATAAGCCATTAAATCACTATAAAAAAATGTAAAAATGATGTTTTTACCTCTATTAAATAGATGCAAATGTCCATCGTGATAAGCGCTTCCTTCTATGTTTAACTCATAACCTTGCAAAGCATCTAGGTTTTTTAATTCATTATAAAAAGGGGTCATTGAATGGATTTTATGTTTACCATTTTTTAAATGTATAAACACATCTCTTTTGGGTGATTTTGAACCTGAACCAAAGACAATCATTTCTGTATTTGATATGATTTCTATGGTTTCAAAATCGGGTTTATCTTTTTTACGAAATGTCCCAAAATCAAGTTTATCGGTTGGATAAATTTCTTGTTTTTTAATGATATTAAAAGCGGTGTTTAACGTAAATAAATATGGAGAATCATCACCAATAGCATAGTAACTATCACCAAGTTTTGCAATGCCAGATGCGCTTGGAACATCAATAATTCTTATGTTTTTTATCTCAATTTCCATAGTCTGTTTTTTGCAAGATGCAAGTAGTATTATACTTAAAAAAAAAATTAATTTTAGTCTCATATTTTAATTTTCTAAGGTTGCCCATTCGGTCCAAGAACCATCATAAACAGCTATTTTATTATCCATAACCATACTACACGCCAAATATACAATACATGCTGTAATTCCAGAGCCACAAGAGAAAATTAAAGGTTTGTCGGTTTCAATAAACTTAAATTGCTCTTTTAACTTGGAAATCGCTTTGAATTTACCGTCTTCTAATACCTGTTTATAAGGCAAATTAATAGAGCCTGGAATCTGTCCACTGCGTAAATTTTTTCGTTTTTCGGGTACGATGCTTAAAAACCGATTGGATGCTCTCACATCAACAACCAAAGTATTATTGCTAGTACAGTTTTCTTTTATGTCTTTAAAAAATTGCACATGTTCCGACTTAAAAGTTGCTTTTAAATTGCCTTTTTCAAAGGTTTGTTTTGGAATGTTTACAGTTGTGTATCCATTAGCAATCCATTCGGGTAAACCGCCATTTAAAATCGCAATATTTTGATGTCCCATCGTTTTGAAAAGCCACCAAACTCGCGGACTTGAGAAAATACCTAATTTGTCATAAACCACAATAATGCTCCTTGTATTTATGCCAATTTCTTGACAAGATTTTTCGAATGCATCAACATGTGGGAATGCATTTGGAAATGGATTGTTCGTATCGCTAAACTCATTTTTAATATCAAAAATACGGGCGTTCTTGATGAACTGATTTTCAAAAATCTCAATTTTACCATCTTTGTTTTTTTTTTGAGTAGCATCCAAAATAATTAAATTAGGATCATTCAAGTGTTTTAAAAGCCATTGTGTAGATACAAGTGGGTTCATTTTTTGTAAAATTATAAATATTTAAACGACCAAAGTTACATTAATTTAGTGTAATTTTAAAAAAATTTAATTTTCTATTATGAAAAAAAGATATATTTTCTCTATTCTTTTATTAGGATTATTAGTGTTTGTAAATTCGTGTATGACGATGCGAAAAAGTGATAAAAAGGTCTTAAAAAAATTTAAAAAATTAGGACAAACACCTATTATTTATCACGATACTTTTAATGGAATTCCCATCCGTTATATAGCCGATAAAAAGTTCAATAATTCATTGCCAACCATTATATTTGTTCACGGTGCACCAGGTTCATCGGATAATTATTATACCCATTTACAAGATGTAACCTTACAAAAAAAAGCCAATTTGGTTACTGTAGATCGTTTGGGTTACGGTTATTCCAATTTTGGTAAAGCCGAAGTTTCTTTAAGTAAACAGGCTAATATGATTCATTACATTGCTCAAAAATATAAAGACACTAAAATTATGTTAGTTGGTTGGTCTTATGGCGGCACAATAGTTGGTAAAATGGCTATGAATAATGCTAATTATAGACATATTATTATGATAGCGCCGGCGGTTTCGCCTAAGGATGAAAAACATTTTTGGTTTGGTAAATTTGCCAAGTGGAAAGCTACAAGATGGCTTGCACCAAAGGTGTTTCAAGTAGCCGAAGATGAAAAATTAGCACACGCCAACGAACTCGAAAAAATTGAAAATGATTGGCAAAAAATAACAACACCTATCACCTATTATCACGGTAAAAATGACGGCTTGGTACCGTATGAAAACATGGCTTTTTTACAATCCAAAATAAATGATTCTATTTTAAAAAGTGTGACCATTGATAAAGGGAATCATTTTATCATCTTTAAAAAATATGAGCTTATTAAAAAAGAGATGTTGGCTGTTTTGAGTTCTTTTTAATTTTGATATTTATTCGCTAGAAGTAATAGATTATTTAAAATTGAAAATTCATACCTTTGAGCAATGAATTTTTTTCAAAAAAGCATACAATTCATACTTAAAAACAGATTTTTAATTTCTATAATTACGCTGTTTTTATGTGTCATTTCCTTTGTAACTATTAGTAAAAATATAAAGGTAGATAACTCCATTCAAATTTGGTTTTTGGATGATGATCCCATATTTAAAGATTATTTAGCATTTCAAAAAGAACAAGGCTCCGATGAGGTTTTGTTTTTAATGATTAATTCTGACAATGTGTTTTCTAAAAAAAACATTGAAATACTACGTAATTTACACAAAAAAATTGAAGCTTTAGATAACGTTAACACAAGCTTTAGTATTGCCAAAGTACAATACCCTATTTATGCCAATAAAAAATTGTATTTCAAAAATATTATTGAAGGCAATCGCAGTGAAAAAGCCATACAAAACCTCTTTAAAAAATTACCAAACATTAGAGATAATCTAATAAATACCGATAAAACAAAGAGTTTTTTCATCATCCAATTAAATGCCTTAGAAAATATTAATGTTGATAAAGCAGTTTTACATAATCAAATAATCAATGTTATTGAATCTGAAATTAACGATTATAAAATTTCGGGTGGCTCCATTGTAATGGAAGAAATCAACAAAGCAGTAGCCTATGAATCTGCTAAATTTGTAGTCATCGTTTCTATTGTAGTTGTGTTTTTGTTAATCTTGTTCTTACCACAAGTGTCGTATTTAGTCATTGCAATGATTACGGTTATTGTACCTGTAATACTATTATTTGGCTTGTATGTTGCCACTGGTGCAAAATTAAATATGATATCATCGTTAATTCCAACAATAATAATGGTTTATGCGGTGAGTGATATTATTCACATCCTGAATATTTATCATAAAAATAAGAAAGAAAAAAATTATAAAACCAATAATGACCTTATAATTCAATCGTTACAGCAGAGCTTAAAACCTTGTTTTTTTACAACAATTACAACTATTGTTGGGTATTTAGCATTAACATTATCGCCTTTACCTGCTTTTAAAGTCACTGGTTTTTTTACGTTTATTGGATTAATTTTAGCTTTTTTATTCAGTTATATTTTAACAGCAATTGGGTTTAGTTTTTTAACTTTAAAAGTTAAAAAACCAGCATTTTCTATTCCAAAAATAGATGCAACTCCTTTTTTAAAATACATTAACTACATTACTACACAGTATAAGAAAACAATAATTTCAATTTTTACACTCTTATTTTTAATAGGTTTGTATGCAATTTCATTAATAAAAATTAACTCAAATACCTTAAATCTTTTACCAGATGGTATTGTGAAAGAAGATCTACAAAGCATAGAAAAACATGTAAAAGGATCCGTAAAAATGACCTTGGATATTTTATGTGATAATCCCGATGTGCTTTTTTCAAACAAAACCTTAAATAGCATTGAAAAGTTTCAAAATAAAATTCAGACAATAACCGAAATCTCTACACCTGTTTCCATCATAGATTATAAAAATTTCTTCGAAAAACGATATAGCATCAGTCAAACTGGTAAAAAAATGGATTTTAATACCTTTAAAACCAAAGACGATTCGTTTTACAAAATGGTTTCCAAGGATTTTAAACGTATCAGTATTAATGTAAATACCTTATCTTTGAGCTCAGATAAAATCGATAAATTATTACATAAAATTAAAGCCGACTTTAATGAAACATTTAAAACCAATTCAGAAATACGCTTAAAAATAAACGGATATCATCCGTTATTTTTACGATCACATCAACATATAATAACCACACAAATTCGCTCTTTTACAGTGGCTTTTGTCTTTTCATTTATAATTCTTATCTATTTTATTAAACGCATTAGAACGAGTCTTTTATCCTTAATTCCAAATCTTCTACCCTTATTATTAACTGTAATTGTTATGGTTGTTTTTGGTATTAATTTAGAAACATCAAACGCTATGATAGCACCAATTATGATTGGTATTGCCATGGATGATACTATTCATTTAATTCATAAATACCAACGCTTTAAAAAAGCAGGTTTTACCGTTGAACAAAGTATGGATAAAGCCATGTTATTTGTTGGAAACGCCGTGTTTTCAACAACCATTACCTTAACCATTGGCTTTGCAGTATTACTCTCTAGCTCATTAAAAAATATGATGGAATTTGGCTTGTTATGCAGTCTCACTATTTTATTTGCCTTTTTAGCCGATGCTATTTTATTACCAACCTTAATTAAAGCTTTTGATAAGGCGTGATAGAAAAAATAAAACAAATTACTTGTTTAATAAAAAATAAAGATTAGATTTGTTATTCACATTTAACGAATGAACACACATAATACATATCAATATTATTTCAATTTCTTTTATTTTAAGATAGAAGCAACGAGATAATATATGTATTAAACCAATATAAAAATATATGAAGTCTCGAGAAATCGGGACTTTTTTTTGTTTAAAATTTATCTTCCTTAATAAAAAAGGAATAACCAGTAGTAAAAATGAAAATAGCCATACAAGGGATAAAAGGATCATTTCACCATAGTGTTGCCACTACATATTTTGGCGAATCTATTACATTGAACGAATGTTTATCGTTTGATGAAATGCCCTTGTTACTACAAAATAATACGGTAGATTATTTAGTTATGGCCATTGAAAATTCCATTGCTGGAACTATTTTGGCTAACTATAAGTTGATAGACGAATACCAATTAAATATAGCAGGTGAGCTTTATTTACCCATTCAACATCAATTAATGGCTTTGCAGAATCAAACAATACATGATATTAAAGAAGTTTGGTCACATCCAATGGCAATAAACCAATGCCGTAAATTTTTACGAAAACACTCACATATAAAAATAATAGAAGCATCAGATACTGCTGAAGTTGCACGTATTATAGAAGAAAAACAGCTAAAAGGCATTGCAGCAATTGCAAGCACAAAAGCCGCAGAAATTTATAATTTAAAAATTATTACTAGGAATATTCAAACCAATCCAGAGAATTATACGCGGTTTTTTATTTTAGATAAATCTGATAAAAAAGTAGAAAAATACAATAAAGTGTCTTTAAAATTCATTACAAAACACCAACAAGGTAGTTTGGTAGAAGTATTGCAAATAATTGCAAATCACCAGTTAAATTTATCCAAAATACAATCTTTACCAATAGAAAATGAGCCGTGGCAATATGCTTTTTTTGCCGATGTTGTTTTTAAAAATGAAAAGCAATTTGATAACGTTTTAACCGAGTTAAATGAAATAGTAAGTGACCTTAAAATTTTAGGTAAATATGTGCTTGGAAAACGATGATTTTTTTGAGTGAAGAAATTTGGGAATAGAGAATAGAAAAGATACAAGAGTCAAGAGTCAAGACAAAAGACTTAATAAAAAATCACAATTAAAACCTTTGTGAATCTCTGTGTTCCTTTGCGCATCTCTGTGAAATAACCAACAACCCACAAAACATCTGCGAAAATCAGCGCAATCTGCGGGAAAAAAACAAAAAAAAGAAGAGATAATTAAGAATCATGATTATAAAAAAATCAACACGTCTAAACAACGTCAAAGAATACTACTTCGCTTCAAAGCTGAAGGAAATACGGGCGTTAATAAAACAAGGTAAACCAATTATCAATTTAGGAATTGGTTCGCCAGATTTAGCACCGCCAAAAAAAGCCATTGATGCTATTGCTAAAGCTGTTTTGAGCGATAAAAATCATTCTTACAGAAGTTACCAAGGTCTGCCCGAATTTAGAGAATCCATTGCAAAATTTTATGAAAAACAGTTTTCTGTATCCTTAAATCCAAACAATGAAATATTACCATTAATGGGTTCAAAAGAAGGTATTATGCACATTTCTATGGCTTTTTTAAATGAAGGCGATCACGTATTAATACCTAATCCTGGTTATATTACTTATACTTCGGTAACTGAATTATTAAAAGCAAAACCAATTTATTACACGTTAAAAGAAGCGACAAATTGGCTGCCTAATTTTGAAGAATTAGAAAAACTAAATCTTAAAAAAGTAAAAATAATGTGGGTCAATTATCCACATATGCCAACTGGCGAAAAAGGAAATAAAGTATTATTTGAAAAATTAATTGCCTTTGCAAAAAAACACGAAATTTTAGTAGTAAACGACAATCCGTATAGTTTTGTATTGAACAATAATCCATTAAGTATTTTGTCTATAAAAGGCGCAAAAGATGTGGCAATAGAACTCAATTCACTCAGCAAAACATTTAACATGGCAGGTTGGCGTGTTGGTATGGTTTTAGGAAAAAAAGACTATCTAAAAACCATTTTACAAGTAAAAAGCAATATGGATTCTGGCATGTTTTACGGCATTCAAAAAGGTGCTATTGCGGCTTTAGATGTATCGGATAAATGGTTTGATAAATTGAATTCTATTTATAGTAAAAGACGAGAGATTGTTTGGCAAATATTAGATGAATTACATTGCGAATATGATAAAAATATCGTTGGTTTATTCGTTTGGGGAAAAATTCCCAAAGGAGAAAAATCAGAAAAATTAACCGATAAATTATTATACAAAAATGATATCTTCATTACACCTGGAACTGTTTTTGGAACCAATGGCGAAGGTTATATTCGCATTTCATTATGTGTGGATGAAGAAACATTAAAAGACGTATTAAGAAGGTTGAAGGTTTAAAAAAGACTTTTATTGAAAGATGCTAGAAACAAGAACCAAGACATTAGACTGATGATAGAGAATAGAGAATAGAGAATAGAGAATAGAGAATAGAGAATAGAGAATAGAGAATAGAGAATAGAGAATAGAGAATAGAGAATAGAGAATAGAGAAATCTGCGAAAATCAGCGCAATCTGTGGGAAAAAACAGAAAAATAATAACACATGAAAATAACAATAATAGGTTTAGGATTAATTGGCGGCTCATTGGCCTTAGAATTTAGAAAACAACATACTGTTTTTGGAATAGATGCTAATGTAGAACATCAAAATAGCGCTTTAAAGCTAGGCTTGGTTGAAAAAATAATCCCATTGGATGAAATCGTAAATTCAGATGTTGTTATCATTGCAATTCCAGTTGATGTGACACCACAAGTAACGTGGAAAGTACTCGATTTAATTAATGATGAAACCTTAGTTTTTGATGTTGGCTCTACCAAAGAAGTTGTTTGTAATGCTCTAAAAAATCATCCAAAAAGAAAAAACTTCATTGCTATGCATCCCATTGCAGGAACCGAATATTCTGGACCAAAAGCTGCCATTGAAAACTTATTTATCAATAAAGTAAACATTATCTGTGAGCAAAATTTATCGGATAAAAAACAATTAAAAAAATTAATAAATCTATTAGAACCTTTACAGATGAAAATCGTTTATATGGATTCTTCCAAACAACACGACAAACACATTGCGTATGTTTCGCATTTATCGCATATCAGTTCTTTTATGTTGGGAAAAACAGTCTTAGAAATTGAAAAAGGAGAGAAAACTATTTTTAATATGGCAGGCAGTGGTTTTGAATCAACGGTGCGTTTGGCAAAAAGTTCACCCAAAACGTGGACCCCAATTTTTATTCAAAATAAACAGCATATTTTAAAATCATTAGATGAATATATCGTTAATTTACAAACGTTTAGAAGTCATTTAGAAAAATCATCCGAAAAGGAAATTTTTAATTCAATGCAAGAAACAAATCACATAAAAGAAGTCCTAAAAGGCATAAAATAATATATACATAGAAAGTCACGGAGTCTGCGGGAAAAAAAGAGGGAATAGAGAATAGAGAATAGAGAATAGAGAATAGAGAATAGAGAATAGAGAATAGAGAATAGAGAATAGAGAATAGAGAAAAAATCTGCGAAAATCAGCGCAAACAGCGGGAAACATAAAAAATAAAAAAATGGAACATAAAAAAAACAACCAATGGTTACAAGACATGGCACTAAATCATCCATTAGTAATTGCTGGTCCTTGCAGTGCCGAAACCGAAGAACAAGTACTAAAAATTGCACATCAGTTAACCAAAACAAAAGCTACTGTTTTTAGAGCTGGTGTGTGGAAACCGCGAACTCGTCCAGGAAATTTTGAAGGCATAGGCGCATTGGCTTTACCTTGGTTACAACGTGTAAAAAAAGAAACAGGCTTGCTAATTGCTGTAGAAGTTGCCAACTTAAATCACGTAAAATTAGCCTTAAAACACGATGTAGATATTTTGTGGATTGGCGCACGTACAACCGTAAATCCTTTTGCAGTTCAAGAAATTGCAGATGCTTTGGAAGGCACCAAAAAAATAGTATTAGTTAAAAATCCCATAAATCCCGATTTAGAATTATGGATTGGTGCCGTAGAGCGTTTACAAAAAGCGAATATTAAAAATTTAGGCGCTATTCATCGTGGATTTTCAACCTATCAAAAAACAGCGTTTAGAAATAACCCCAATTGGCAAATTGCCATTGATTTTATGAATAGAATGCCTAATGTTCCGTTGATAAACGATCCATCGCATATATGTGGAAATAGAGAAGGCTTGCAAGATGTGTCACAAATGGCGCTCGATTTACAGTTTGATGGTTTAATGATAGAAACTCATTTCGATCCAGATAATGCGTGGAGTGATGCCAAACAACAAATTACACCAACACGATTAAATGAATTAATAACTGATTTAAAATTACGTAAAAACACTTTTGAAAAAGCAGATGCTATCAAAAATTTAGAGCACTTACGTAAAGAAATAAATATTATAGATGAGCAAATAATAGAAGTTCTAGCCGATAGAATGAAAATTTCAGGTAAAATTGGGCTCGCAAAAAAAGAAAAAAATGTAAGTATTTTACAACCCAAAAGATGGAATGAGGTTATTAAAAAACGTATAGAAAAAGGAAATGAAGTTGGTTTAAGTACCCAATTTATGGAACGTTTGTATAAAGCGATTCATCAAGAATCAATTAAAATTCAGGAAAAAATCATTACAGATTAGATGTTTTACAAAAACGCACAACGCAAAATTGAGTTGCGTAAAGTAAATTAAAGCTTTGCGAATCTTTGGCTTTCTTTGTGCATCTTTGCGTTATAACTCGTAACTTTACCACATCAAAAAACCAAAACACATAGTAGTTATTCGGCTTTCTGCAATGGGAGATGTTGCAATGCTTGTGCCTGTTTTACGTGTTTTACAAGCCAATAATCCTGATGTGAAAATAACCATTCTATCACGAAAATTTTTAAAACCAATTTTTGATAAAACCATTTCTGGATTAAACATAAATTTTCACGAAGCCGATACCAAAGGTAAACACAAAGGTGTTTTAGGGATTTACAAACTCTCCAAAGAACTTAAAACATTAAAAATCGATGCTGTAGCCGATACACATAATGTAATGCGCTCTAAAATGCTTCGTTTTTTCCTTATCGGATTAAAAAAAGCGAGTATTAACAAAGGTAGAGCAGAAAAAAAGGCATTAACAAGAACACATAATAAAATTTTTAAACAACTTAAAACATCGCACCAACGTTATGCAGATGTATTTAAAAAATTAGGCTTTATAATTGATTTATCAAAACATCAATTACCACCAAAAACAAGTTTGCCAAAATTAGCGTTCTTAGAAAACATAGCTGAAGACGGAAAAAAATGGATTGGTGTCGCTCCATTTGCGCAATATGAAGGTAAAATGTATCCACTTGATTTAATGGAACAGGTTATTAAAAAAATATCTGAAACCAAACAAATATTCCTTTTTGGAGGCGGAAAAAAAGAAGTAGATCAACTTAATAAAATAGCAGATAAATATAAAAATGTTCAGAATGTAGCAGGGAAATTAACCTTAAAAGAAGAGCTTGTGTTAATTTCACATTTAGACACAATGTTAGCAATGGATTCAGGTAACGCACACTTTGCTGCAATGTTTGGCGTAAAAACAGTTACGCTTTGGGGCGTTACACATCCATTTGCAGGCTTTGCTCCTTTTGGACAACAAGAAAATTGTATTTTACCAAATATAGAAAAATATCCAAATCTGCCGTGTTCCATCTATGGCAATAAAATTTGCGATGCTTATGATGACGTAATGCGAAGTATATCAATAGAAAAAATAATCAATAAAATAAATTAACTCATGAAAAAACTAATTATTATTTTAAGTTTCTTAGCTATATCTTGCTCAGAAAAAACTGAAAAATCGCAAATTGTAGAGGCTTCTTGTGGGCAATGCCAATTTGGTTTAACAACTCCAAAAGGATGTGATTTAGCCATAAAAATAGACGGAAAAGCTTACTTTGTAGACGGTACAAAAATTACCGATCACGGCGATGCTCATAATAAAGTAGATGGTTTTTGCGAAGTTGTACGTAAAGCAAAAGTTACAGGTAAAATTGTTGATAATCGTTTTGTAGCGTCTTCTTTTACAATTGTTAAATAAAATTTATTATAATAAAAACCAACACTATGTGTACTTTACACAATACTAATATAAGTAAACAAATCTCCGGATTTTCAAAATTCACCAAAGAAGAAAAAATAAATTGGTTAGCCACTACTTTTTTTACCAATAAAAAGGAAGGAATAAGCACTTTAAAATCGTACTGGAATAGTGATGAAAAATTACAAAGTTTACACGATGATTTTATTGAAAACACCATTTCAAATTTTTATTTTCCTTATGCAGTTGCACCAAATTTTATTATAAATGGTAGAAATTATACTGTACCAATGGCAATTGAGGAAAGTTCTGTTGTTGCAGCAGCTGCTTTAGTTGCAAAATTTTGGAGTACGCGTGGTGGTTTTAAAACTACAGTCATTAATACTGAAAAAATTGGACAAGTTCATTTTATGTACAATGGCAATTTTAAAGATTTAACCGCTTATTTTGAATCCAAAAAACAGGCTTTATTAGATGCAACTGATGCTATTACCAAAAACATGCGCACTCGTGGTGGCGGAATTTTAGCTATTGAATTGCGCGATAAAACGACTGAATTAGAAAACTATTATCAGCTTCACGTTACGTTTAATACCAAAGATAGTATGGGCGCAAATTTTATAAATTCGTGTTTAGAAGTGATGGCAAATGTATTTAAAAAAGAAGATATTAATATTGTAATGAGTATTTTATCCAATTACGTTCCTAATTGTTTGGTACGAGCAGAAGTGAGTTGTAAAGTAACGGAATTGTTTAATAAAAATGCAGAATTATACGCTCAAAAATTCATTCACGCAATTAATATTGCCAATGCAGAACCTCATCGTGCGGTTACACATAATAAAGGCATTATGAATGGTATTGATGCTGTTGTATTGGCTACAGGTAATGATTTTAGAGCTGTAGAGGCTGGTGTTCATGCATACGCTTCTAGAAGTGGTAAATACAAAAGTTTGTCGGGTGCAAAAATAGAAAATGGCATGTTTTCTTTTTGGCTAGAAATACCTTTAGCACTTGGAACTGTTGGCGGATTAACAAAATTACATCCATTAGCAAAATTAAGTTTAGAAATATTACAAAATCCATCGGCAAATGAATTAATGGAAATTGTTGCCGTAGTTGGTTTGGCGCAAAATTTTGCAGCACTTAGAGCTTTAACAACTACAGGAATCCAACACGGCCATATGAAAATGCATTTAGGTAATATTATAAAGCAATTGACTACAAACAAAAAAGAAACCCAATATTTATTGGATTTCTTTAGTGATAAAACCGTTACACATAGTGCCGTTGTGGCAGAATATGAACGCGTTTTTAAATAACTCGTTACTTTTTAAATTTATTTTTTAGTCTCTACCGTTGTAGGCGTTACTTCTTTTTTAACTGGCGTTTCTGTTGTGCTAGATTTTTTATCAAAATCTGCATTTAACGCTGTTAAAATAATATCTGTAAGGTCTGTTTTATCATCGCCATACATTACTGCACCATTTAAATTAACCGTACCCAAAATCATTTCATAACCGTTCTTTTTACCATAGTCTTTTACAAAATTATTAGCAGTTTCAGTAATTTTCATCATTGCTTCTCTTCCTGTAGTTTGTACAATGTTTTGACGTTGCTTAATGATCTGCTCTTCACGTTTTAAAATATTTTCTGCTTCTTGTTTTTGAGCAGTGGTCATACGTGCTGCTTTCTTTTGATAGCCAGCCAATTTATCTTGAAACGCTTTATATAAAGCAGGTAATTCTGCTTGCGTTTTTTGATCTAAAATTTTCATTTCTGCTTCAAGAGCAACAGTTTCTTTATACTTTTTTAATAACTCTTCAGAATTTATAAAGCCTATTTTTTGTTGTTGCGTACAAGACATTAGTAAAACACTTGCAATTAGTACTAAGATGATTTTTTTCATGTTAAAAATATATTATGATTAATTTAATTATCGGCAAATGTAATTTTTTTACCTTTGTAATTCTAAATATTAGTACACTTTTAATACTTAATGATGTTAAAACAATTTTTGTTTGTGATTTTTTTAGTTTTCGGATTAGTTTCGTGCGACTATTTTATGCCATCAAAAAAACAAAATGCTGTTAAAAAAACAATGTCTAATCCAATTGACTTTACGAGTATCGACGCGTATCCTTTATTGCCAGAATGTGAACAACTAGGTTCAAGAGAAGCGCAAAAAAAATGTTTTTATTTACAATTATCTAGCCAAATAGAAACGTCATTAAAAGAGGTTAATTTTACTTTTTCTGAAACTACGCAAGATACTGTTCAAGTAAAAATTCTCATTTCCGATCAAGGAAAATTATCGGTTTCAAAACTCATTGCACCAAATACAAATAGTAAAGATTTAAAAACTTTAGAGCGTATTATTTACAATAGTATCATACAAATTCCTGTTGTTAAACCAGCTATAAAATCAGGGATTCCTGTAACTACGGAGTTTAGTTTACCCTTAATTATTTCTTCTAAATAATTACAAAATGAAACTGGCTTTAAAATAGGGCAAACTTAAATAAAAAGGAGTTGTTTTTTTAAAAGGAAATCATATTATTTGTAGAAACTGTAATTAAAATCAAATGTCATTCCTGCTTTCGCAGGAATGACAGTTAGAATTAAAAGTATGAGTTTGCCTTAGTTTTTAAAAAAGTATAAAACAATTTATAAATACGTTTTTGTAATCTTCACCTTGTTATATTGGGTTTTAGTGCTTATAAATTAATTCCTGAATATTGGTCAACCAATTGGAAATTCTATTTGTTAATTTGGTTTGGTTATTATGGTTATTTTTTAATTTTAATTTCTATTGTTTACTGGATCATTGCTTCTATTTTAATGTTTTGGTTTGCTAGAAAAAAATCGCCTTAAAACCGAATTGCCAACTTTTTTAAGAGTCGTAATATTTCCACATACATCCAAATTAGTGACACTAAAATTCCCCAAGTAGCAACCCATTCCATATATTTTGGTGCTCTTTTTAGTTGCCTATCTATATAATAAAAATCGAGCAGTAAAGAGAAGGAAGCAACACTTGCTGCAATTAAAGTAAACCCAATAGAAAACCAAGATGTTCCATAGATAATGCCTAGTTTTATACCAAACCATCGCAAAATAAAACTGATAATATAAATGACGAAAATAGTAGCCATAGCACTATAAATAACACTTTTAAATTGTTGTGTAACCTTAACAATACGCCATTTATATAAAAATAACATGACAAAAAAAGTGATGAGACTTACCTTAACAGCTAGCATTGGCATGCCTGGATAACGTGCTTCTGCATACGCTGAAATTCCGCCTAAAAAACACCCTTTTGCCAAGCCATAAATTGGCACTGTAACAGGACTCCATCTTTTTTTATAAGACGTAAGTATGCTAAAAAACATAGCAACTAACAAACCGCCATAAATATACCATTTAACATTTTCTCCGCGATCTACTAAACTCCAAACATACCAAGTTGTTAAACCAACTAGGAATAAAGTATAGGCAGTTTTTAATAAAATACCCATAAGGCTCATTTTATGTGAAGATGTGAAAGCATCTTTCCATAAATAGGATGTAAAAACAGGGTTAGAAGTTTTGTATCTCATACTAATTATTATTAATTTGATTTTGTTTTTTTAACTGCTTTTTGCCATCCAAGATACTTGTTTTTTCTGTCAATAATATTCATTTGAGGTTGAAAAAGCGTGTCAGTATTTCTTATTTTTGAAATATCTTTTAAAGTCCATAAACCCGATTTTAAACCTGCAAGAAATGCAACACCAAGTGCAGTTACTTCAAGCATTTTTGGACGTTCTATTGGAACATTCAAAATATCGGATTGAAATTGCATTAAATAATCATTCGCACAAGCGCCACCATCAACTTTTAAAGATTTTATAGGTGTATTACTATCTTCTAACATTGCATTTATAACGTCTTTGGTTTGATAAGCCAAGGCTTCAATTGTAGCTTTTATTATCTGTTCACGACCAACATCTAAAGTTAATCCATAAATACACGCTTTTGCATTTTCATCCCAATGTGGCGCGCCTAAACCTGTAAAAGCAGGTACAAAATACACCTCTTCCAAAGGTGGAATACCTTTACAAATAGCTTCGGTTTCTTTGGCTGATTTTATTATTTTTAATCCATCACGTAGCCATTGTATTGCCGCGCCACCAATAAAAACACTGCCTTCAAGTGCATAATTTATTGGGTTGTTTTCCGTACTTGCTGTTAAAGTTGTTAGCAGTCCGTTAGTCGATTTTATAAACGTTGTTCCTGTATTTAATAACATAAAACAACCAGTTCCATAGGTGTTTTTTGCTATGCCTTTTTCAAAACCTTCTTGCCCAAACAAAGAGGCTTGTTGATCGCCAGCCACACCATAAATTGGAATTTCAACCTCATTATAAATAACGTTTCCAAAATCTGAAGAAGAATATTGCACTTTTGGAAACATCGTTTTTGGAATATTAAGCGCTTCAATAATACGTTGATCCCATTGTAAATTTACAATGTCATAACACATTGTTCTGGATGCATTGGTATGATCGGTAAGGTGATTTTTTTCTTTTGAAAACTTATATATTAACCAACTATCTATGGTTCCAAATGCTAATTTTCCTGCTTCGGCTTTTGCTCTTGCGCCTGCTACATTATCTAAAATCCATGCTATTTTTGTAGCAGAAAAATAGGAATCTACTACTAAACCTGTTGTTTTTTTAATGTAATCTTCAAGGCCATTTTCTTTTAATTTATCGCAAATAGATTTGGTTCTTTTATCCAACCAAACTATAGCGTTGTATATTGGTTTTCCTGTTTCTTTATCCCAAACTACCGTTGTTTCTCGCTGATTGGTAATGCCAATTGCAGCAATAGCATTAGGCTCAATTTTTGAAGATGAAATAACATCATTAAATGCTTTTTTCTGATCTTCAAATATGGCTAAAGCATCGTGTTCTACCCAACCTTTATTCGGATAATACTGTGTTAGTTCTTTTTGAGAAACAGCAACTATCTCACCTTTTTTATTAAACAAAATAGCTCTTGTACTTGTGGTTCCTTGATCAAAAGCGATGATATATGATTTACTCATTATTTTAATTTGTTTTTAACCAAGTTAAAATAGTATCCATAAACGCATCTTTGCAAATATCGTGATGTAATTCGTGATGTCCATCGGTAAACAATTTTAGAGTAGCAAGTGGTGTATTATTACAAAATGCTTGAGATGCTTTATGGTCTATAATTCGATCTCCTGTTCCGTGTAAAACCAACATTGGTACAGTTAGTTTATTTGCATTGTTAATTGCCCATTCGCCTGCATCCATTATAGGAAACGTGTACATTGGACTTACTTTATCGTGTACCAATTTATCCTTAATATATCGTTTTACTTCTTCTTTATCTCTAGAGATTGCATCCGTTTCTAACTCACTTGGTAAGGTTACCGATGGCGCTATTTTTAACAATAATTTACCGATGGATAATTTCCATTTTGGCGGATTAAATGCTAATTTTAAATACGGACTTGTAGCAACAATGCCTTGTAATGTATGTGCTTTTCTTAAACCATAATTAATAACCAAATTGCCGCCCAAACTGTGTCCATACAAGTAAACAGGCAAGTTTGGATGCAAATCATTTCCTTTTTTAATAACATGTTCTATGAGGTTTAGTAAGGCATCATAACTTGGACAATGACCTCTTTTTCCTTCACTTTTTCCGTGACCAAATTGATCAAAACCAATAACAACAAAATCATTTTTAATTAATTGCGGAATGACAAAATCTTCATATCTAGAACTGTGTTCTCCCATACCGTGAACCAATACAATAACAGATTTAGGCGTGTCTGGTTGCCAAATTTGACCAAATATATTTTTGTTATTCTGATTGAATAAAAAGGTACTGTGTTTCATAGCTAGTATTTCTAATAAACTTTTATAAAAGTAGCTAAAATATTTTTAATTGATAGTAGAGACGTGATTAATTGCGTTTCTTATAATTAAATTCAGTAAAATTTTATGGGGTTGTTTTTTTATAGAGAGCTATTTAGTGAGAGCTTCACTTTAAGTGAAACTCTCACTGTACAACGTGTAATGTAATTCGGAAAATTAAATCTATAAATCATCATTATTATCTCGCTGCCACATTTTGTTTTTTTTATTTACTTAACTTTTATTTACCATTTGTTTGCCAAAAAAAAAATACTACATTGAAATAGATACTTCTATAATAAGAAATATAGATGTGCAACAAAGAGCCTTTTATAAAATAAGACTATATTTGTATAAATTCGTAATAGTTATTTAGAACAGCTTATTCAGTCGAATTCTTATTTGTTAAACCTCACTAATAATTTTCATTAAGGCATATTATTATTTATTATTTAGAATACATCAGTATTATATTAGTAAACCTAATGAAAAGCCAATAATTCTGATTAGTGTTACAGCATTAAGTACAGTCGTTATTTATTTTATAATATTTGGAATATACGCTTGGCTGTGTTGCTTTGATATTATACCATCATTTTTAAATACATATAATGTAATTATAATAATGAGTGCATTAGGGTTATTTAATTACTACTATTTTGTATTTCCAAAGAAATTTTTAAACTATAATTTTAAAAAAGATAGAAAAGGAACTATTGCAATTACTATATTTGTTTTAGTAATATTCATTAATACAGTTGTATCCTCAAATTATAATAGAACAAAAATATTTAAAATGTCACCTATTGAACAAATAGATAAAAAACCATCATTAGAAGGTAAGGTACGTAAATGGTTTAAAGATAATTTTTAAATTCATCTTATTACAAAAAAACTTCCTAAATTAATAGAAAGTTTTCGTTATGTACGAGTGGAGAGACTCGAACTCTCACACCTTGCGGCACTAGATCCTAAGTCTAGCGTGTCTACCAATTCCACCACACTCGCCTGTACTGAACTTGTTTCAGTACCTATTATTCTTAAAACGACAGTTAAAGATCTTGTCATTTTTAAAATAACAGACTGCAAATATACTAATAAGTTCAAAACTGCAAAGGTTTACCCTTTATTTTTATTAATTTTGAAGAACATAAAAACAATTAAAATGAACAATCTTAAACAATACGTACAAGAACATAAAAATAGATTTATAGATGAGTTAATTGACTTGTTAAAAATACCATCTATTAGTGCAGATCCTGCTTATAAAAAAGACGTGATTAAAACTGCAGATGCCATAAAAATTGCCTTAGAAAAGGCTGGTTGCGATAATGTAGAAATTTGCGAAACACCAGGTTATCCTATTGTTTATGGCGAAAAATTAATCGATCCAAAATTGCCAACTATTTTGGTTTACGGTCATTACGATGTTCAACCAGCCGATCCTATTGAATTATGGGATTCGCCTCCATTTGAACCCGTCATCAAAAAAACAAAAAAACATCCCCAAGGTGCCATTTTTGCACGTGGATCTAGCGATGATAAAGGGCAAATGTATATGCACATTAAAGCCTTTGAATATATGATGGCTACAGATAATTTACCGTGTAATGTAAAATTTATGATAGAAGGTGAAGAAGAAGTTGGCTCGGTAAGTTTGGAATGGTTTGTAAAACGGAATTTAGACAAATTAAAAAATGATGTCATTTTAATTTCAGATACTGGAATGATAAGCAATACACAACCATCAATAACAACAGGTTTACGTGGTTTAAGTTATGTTGAAGTAGAGGTTACAGGACCAAATAGAGATTTACATTCAGGTATTTATGGTGGCGCAGTAGCAAATCCAATCAATATTTTAACTAAAATGATTGCCTCTTTAACAGATGAAAATAATCACATTACCATACCGCAATTTTATGATAAAGTACTCGAATTAACCAACCAAGAAAGAGCCGAAATGGCAAAAGCACCATTCTCATTAGACGACTATAAAAACGCCTTAAATATAGCCGATGTTCATGGCGAAAAAGGCTACACAACCAACGAGCGTAATTCCATAAGACCAACATTAGATGTTAACGGTATTTGGGGCGGATACACTGGCGAAGGTGCAAAAACCGTTATCGCATCACAAGCTTTTGCAAAAATTTCTATGCGATTGGTACCAAATCAAACGCCTGATGAAATTACAGCATTATTTCAACAACATTTTGAAAGTATTGCGCCAAAATCGGTTACCGTAAAAGTAACACCACATCATGGCGGTTTTCCATATGTAACACCAATTGATAATGTAGGTTATAAAGCTGCAAATAAAGCCTATACCGAAACGTTTGGAACGCCTGCAATTCCTCAAAGAAGCGGTGGAAGTATTCCTATTGTTGCTTTGTTTGAAAACGAATTAAAATCAAAATCTATTTTAATGGGCTTTGGCTTAAATAGCGATGCCATTCATTCGCCAAACGAACATTACGGTATTTTTAATTACTTAAAAGGTATTGAAACGATTCCTTTATTCTATAAGTATTATGTAGAATTGAGTAAATAATAGATTTAAACTTAATATGAAAAGCTACTTAGAAAGTGCAAACAAGCAATTTGACTATTACAAAATACTTGGTGAGAAAACCATTGAGCAAATGCCCGAAGAAAAATTATTTTGGCAACCAAACAAGGAAAGTAATAGTATTGCTATGATTGTAAAACACCTCAACGGTAATATGCTTTCTCGCTGGACCGATTTTCTAACAACTGATGGCGAAAAAAGTTGGCGAAAACGAGAGGAAGAATTTGAAAATGATATAAAAACAAAAGAGGCATTACTTTTAAAATGGCAAGAAGGTTGGCGTTGTTTATTCAATGCAATTAAGCCACTATCAGATAACGATCTAGAAAAAGAAATATATATCCGAAATATGGGTCATACCATAACGGAAGCTATAAATAGACAACTTACACATTACGCTTATCATATTGGACAACTAGTGTTTATTGGTAAATTGGTGCAAAATGAAAATTGGGAATCACTTTCTATACCTAAAGGTGCCTCTAAAGCCTATAATAAAGAAAAGTTTTCAAAACCAAAAAGAAGTGAACATTTTACAAATGATTTATAAATTATAAACGTATCATTATATATATTTGTAACAAATAACACTTGTTAGCTACAAATAATTAGTAATCACAAAATAGTATATTTGCACATACATGAATAAAGCATTAGGTTTTCAAACCACTATTGATTTTTACGGATGTAATAAGGACAAAATAAATTCACGAGATTTTATTGAAAAAACCTTATTAACTGCGGCAAAAAAAATGAATTTAACTGTTGTGAATACTACCATTCACGAGTTTTCGCCAATAGGTATTAGTGGCGTAATAGTCATCGAAGAAAGTCACATTGCCATCCACACTTGGCCAGAACATAACTATGTAGCTTTAGATTTTTTTACTTGTGGTAAAACCGTAGAGTTATCTGAAGGAATTTCCTGGTTAACAGGTATTTTTTCGGCAACAAAAGTCATCACTTCATCTGGTAAAAGAGGTGATATGTCTATGGTGGAAAAGTTTAATACAAATAGGAAATAATTCAGATAAATAAAAAATATGTTTGGAAATAATGATAATTTTGAAATTAATAAATTAAAAGTAGGTTACACATTTACTTATAATAAAACCGATTGGAAAATCATTGAAATTGGTGAATATTATTGGAAAACTGGTGAATCAAGTACGGAATATACCATTGTTGATGATTTAAATAGAACGGCATTTTTGGAAGTAGAATTGTATAAAGGCGATTTTGAATTGTACTTTAGTGAGGAAACCGTAATGGATAAAAACACCATCAATGAAGCGCTAGAAAATGAAGAACTCGTTTATATGAGTAATGATTATGAGTTGGATGAATCTTACGAAGGATCTTATAAAAGTATTACAAATAAAAGCGCTAGAGAACGTCTTACAAGTCACGTTTTTTACCATAAAAAAAGGATGTTCACCATAGAAGAATGGAATGAAGATACCCAAGTTTTTTATGGAGAAGAAATAAAAGTAAAACACATTAAAAATATAAAATCTAATTAACCATGAAAAAATTAATAGTTGTATCTGTTATATTATTACTTATTGCATCTTGTTCTAAAAAACAAAAAGTATACAAAGTAAGCGAAGAACCATCCAAAGTGATTATGAATAGTCTCCAAGGATCTGATTATTCTATAGTTTTAAACGATATGGATATTGAGAAAAATAATAAAATGTTGACTTATAAACATAAATATCACGTTTTAAAGAAAACCAAAGACACCTTAACTATTGATTCTTTACAATGGCAACCAGTCAACGAAACTTTTTTTAATAAATACAAAGACGATTTGGGAATGGAAATTATTTCTAACCATAACGGAAAATTATCTACAGTGTCGCAACCTGTTGGTTATGGATGGGCAATTGGTAATCCAAAAGAAGGCGAATGGGTAGAAGAAAAAATAGATTCTACTAAAAAAGATAGCGAAACAAGACGTGTTTGGAGACCAAGAGGCACAAGCATGTTATTTTGGTATTGGATGTTACGCAGACCTGCATATCAAAGAGATTATCGCTATTCTAGAAGTTATAGATCTTCAGGTAAAGTTTATCGTGGTACAAATTCAAAAACAGGAACTAGTCGTTTTGGTACAAATAGTACCTATCAAAAATCAAAAAGAGCGCCATTTTACAAACGCTCTAGCACAAGTTCTACTTGGCGTAACTTTAAAACAAAAACATCAAAAAGTTCATCGCGTTATAAAAAATCATCACGCACACGTTCGCGTTCTGGTGGTTTTGGAAAATAATATTTTAAGAGTTTAAAATCGCTTTATTTTAAGATGTAGAAACACACTTCATGTTATTTTAATGTTCAATTATTCAAAAAACAACCCTTGAAAACCCAACAACAAAAAAGGTCTTTTGCCTTAAAAACAGCATTATTTGCCACAGGAATTAGTGGTATTGTTGCCGAGTATATTTTATCTACATTAGCGTCCTATTTTATTGGGAATGCTATTATGCAATTCACCTTAATTATGTCAATTATGTTGTTTGCAATGGGGCTTGGAAGCCGAATAAGTAGATCGTTCAATGGAAATTTAGTGTTTTATTTTGTTTTATTAGAACTTATTTTATCGATAATAGTATCTTATGTAGCCATCATTTCTTATCTCACGTATGGATTAACAAACAACTCATGGATTATTATATATCTTCTATCAATTATTGTGGGTTTATTAATTGGTTTAGAAATTCCATTTGCTACCAGAATCAATAATGACTTTGAAGAACTAAGAGTTAATATTTCAAATATTTTAGAAAATGATTATTACGGCAGTTTAATTGGTGGACTCTTTTTTGCCTTTATAGGTTTACCTTATTTAGGACTTACCTACACGCCTTTTGTCTTGGGGTTTTTAAACCTATTAGTCTCTTTTTGGATGTTTAGAGTCCTATCGGATTTTATAACAAAAAAACAAAAAAAGCTGCTATATGTATTGTACATCGCAGTATTTACAGTTATTACCTTAGGGTTGATTTTTGCAAAACCCATCATTAAATATGGCGAACAAATAAAATATAAAGATAAAATTGTTTACACAGAACAAACCAGATATCAAAAAATTGTCATCACCAAATGGATGAAAAATCATTCGCTATATATTAACGGTAATCAGCAATTATCTACGTTTGATGAATTTATGTATCACGAACCAATGGTACATACTGCACTAGGTTTAACCGATAAAAAAGCAAACATTCTTGTACTTGGCGGTGGCGATGGCTGTATTGTTAGAGAATTATTAAAATACCCAGAAGTTAGTCAAATTACCTTGGTAGATTTAGATAAACGCATGCTCGATTTAGGAAAAGAGCATCCTATTTTTTCCACTTTAAATCATAAAGCATTTGAAAGTCCAAAAGTAAAAACTGTTACAGCCGATGCGTTTACTTTTTTAGAAAATTCCACAGAAAAATACGATGTTATTTTGGTTGATTTACCAGACCCTAATAACGTAGATTTAAATAAGTTATACACAAAAGAATTCTATTATTTAAGTAAAAGTCGCTTAGTGGATGATGGGGTTTTTATAACACAATCGGGCAGTCCATATTACGCAACAAAAGCTTTTTATTGTATCGAAAAAACGATGAAATCATCAGGGTTTTTTACATTTCCTTTACACAATCAAATATTAACATTGGGCGAATGGAGTTGGATTATTGGTAAAAAACAAAAAATACATAAAGAAGATATTACCACAATTGACGTATCAAAAAAAAGTTTAAAATGGTTAAATAATGACGCTTTTTCGCAAATAAGCTCCTTTGGAAAACCATTAATAGATACCACAAATATTAAAATTAACACTATTTTTTCACCAGTACTCTACACCTATTATAAGCAAGGAAACTGGGAACTTTATTAAACGATAATTTAAATACATTTTATATAATTTGTTAATATAGATTTAAATTATTGATTTTCAACTTATTAATAAACAATTTGTAATTTTATTAAACGTTTTTTTATTGAAAAAATTAGTGCTAATTCACTACTGATGTGCTATATTTGCAAACTTGAAAAAAGTGTGTTTATAAATAGACACTTTTAGAGAACTAAAATTTTGTAATAACCAACGATTAAAAATATAAAATCATGCAAAACAAAGGAATAATTAAACTATTTGCCATCATATTTGGATTAATATGTTTATACTATTTATCATTTACGTGGACTGCTAAAAAATTAGATGACAAAGTAGCCGCAATTGAAGATGTAAAGGCGAAAAAACAATATTTAGATACATTAAATGCTAATTATTTAATTACTAAATACAGCTATAATGATGTAAAAGCAAGAGCTATAAATCTAGGATTGGATTTAAAAGGTGGAATAAATGCTACTTTAGAAGTATCTGTAAAAGACATTTTAAAAGGGTTATCTACAAACTCTAAAAATAAAGTTTTTAATCAAGCGCTAGATAAAGCTAGTGAAATGCAAAAAGATGCAAACACAGCCTATTTTGATTTGTTTATAAAAGCATTTACAGATTTAAGTAAAGGTACTGTGAAGTTAAATGACCCAACTATTTTTGGTAATTTAAGTTTAAAAGAAAAGATTAAACCTGCCATGAACGATGTTGAGGTTGCAGCAGTCTTAAAAGATCAAGTTGATGCTTCAATTGGAACTGCGTTTAGAGTATTACGTAATCGTATTGATCAATTTGGTGTTACACAACCAAACATTCAACGTGTTGGAAATACGGGACGTATATTAATTGAATTGCCAGGTGCAAAAGACATTGAACGTGTACGTAAATTATTAACAGGTACAGCAAAATTACAATTTTGGGAAGTGTTTAATAACCAAGAATTATTTGGGTTTTTAGGTCAAGCAAATCAAAAATTAGCAACAATCATTACACCGCAAGAGACTCCTAAAAAAGAAACAGATGCCAATTCTGAAGAAAACAAGGATGCAGAAATTGATGATTTAATGGAAGGAAAACAAGACGATGAAGCATTAAAAGCTGAAAACCCTTTATTTTCTTTACTGGCTCCTAACTATCAAGGCACTGGACCAGTTTTAGGTAGAGCTGCAATTGTTGATACAACAACAGTAATGGATTACTTACATAAAAAAGAAGTAAGAGCACTTTTGCCATCAGAATTAAGATATGCAAAATTCGTTTGGGATATGCCAGAAAAGGACTCAAATGTTGTAAGTCTTTACGCTTTAAAATCAAACAGAAATGGAGTTGCTCCAATTGAAGGTGATGTTATTTCTAGTGCAAGTCAAGAGTTTTCTCAGTTTGGTACACAACCAGAAATTAGTATGACTATGAAAACGGCTGCCACTAAAAAGTGGGCAAAAATGACCGAAAAAAATACAGGTAAATGGGTAGCTGTTGTTTTGGATAATAAAGTATATACTGCACCTCAAGTAAATGGAAAAATTCCTAACGGAAGAACATCTATTACTGGAGCCTTTTCAATTGAAGAAGCTCAAGATATTGCAAACGCATTACAATCAGGTAAATTACCTGCAAAAGCACACATTATTCAATCAGAAATAGTTGGACCGTCTTTAGGTCAAGAAGCTATTGATAGTGGTATAATGTCATTTTTATTAGCCTTAGCTTTAATCTTATTATGGATGATTTTCTATTACGGAAAAGCAGGTATTGCTACAGATATTGCACTTGCAGCAAACATGTTATTCATCTTTGGAATCCTTACAGCATTTGGTGCGGTATTAACATTACCTGGTATTGCCGGTATTGTGTTAACCATTGGTATGGCAGTTGATGCAAACGTACTTATTTACGAAAGAATTAAAGAGGAATTATCACATGGTAAAGCTTTAAAAGAAGCTGTAGCCGATGGTTATAAAGCCTCATTACCTTCTATATTGGATGCAAACATTACAACTTTCTTAACGGGTTTAATTTTATTCTCTTTTGGGTCTGGACCAATTAAAGGATTTGCTTACACTTTAATGGTAGGTATTATAACATCTTTATTCTCGGCAATATTTGTATCTCGATTAATAGTAGATTGGTATATTAATAGAGGAAATAAATTAACTTTCAATACTAGTATTACTAAAAATTGGTTTAAAAATATTAATATTGATTTCTTAAAGAAAAGTAAAATGGCTTTAGTAATATCTGGTGTATTATTACTTGCTGGATTAGGTTCTTTAATGACACAAGGTTTAAATTATGGTGTAGATTTTAAAGGAGGAAGAACATATACTGTTCGTTTTGATCAAAAAGTAAGCGCTGCAGAAGTTGCTACTTCTTTAAAAGAAGCCTTTGGAAATTCTTTACCAAATGTAAAAACCTATGGTGGAAACAATCAATTAAAAATTACAACCAATTATAAAATTGATGAAACTGCTGAAGGTATTGATAAAGAAATTCAAACCATTTTATTTGATAAGTTAAAACCTCTTTTACCAGATGGTACAACTTTCGATAAATTTAAAGTAGGCTCGGATATAAATCAAACTGTTGGTGTAATGGAATCTGTACAGGTTGGACCAACCATTGCAGATGATATTAAGAAAGATGCTTTATGGGCAGTTCTTGGTTCTTTATTA
>JAZGEV010000007.1:0-7941 GCA_036478895.1 Flavobacteriaceae bacterium
ATGCTTGAAAATCCCAAATTAATTGAAAGACCAATTGTTGTTAAAGGCGATAAAGCGGTGATTGGAAGACCGTCTGAAAATATTGATAATTTAATTAACTAATTCCTTTTAAGAAATTAATTAAATATGGCATCATTTTTTGGACATGCATTAACGTCAATAGCTATTGGTAAAGGCTTTAGTTTTAAAAACAAGACTTTAAAATTTTGGATTTTAGCCATCTTTTGCGCTGTATTGCCAGATGCAGATGTAATTAGCTTTAAATTAGGCATTCCGTATGCAAGTTTTTGGGGACATCGTGGCTTTACACATTCTATTTTATTTGCTTTACTAGTTGGTGTTTTTATTGCATTGCTATTTTATCGCTCTAAAAAATGGTATTTATATGCCGTTTTTTTCTTTCTTGCAACTGTGTCACATACATTATTAGATGCCTTAACAAATGGCGGTTTAGGTGTTGCACTATTCTCTCCATTTGACAATACTCGATATTTTTTTCCTTGGCGACCAATTCAGGTTTCACCCATTGGTATAGAAAATTTCTTATCGGAAAGAGGTTGGCGTGTTATAAAGAGTGAACTGTTTTATATTGGCATTCCTAGTATTATTTTTATTGGTTTTACCCGATTAAAAGCATATTTAAAAAAACCGTAATTATTCTTCTTCACCTTTAAGAATATAAGTCACTTTATAATCTTCGAATTTTGGAAGTTCTTGAGGTAATTGCTCTTCAATAATTGGTGGTGGCGGCACAAAATTACCTTCATCATCAAACTGTAAATCAAAAGCATCTTTTTGATAATCGTCTTTTTCCCAAGGAAATAGATCGTTTTTTGGACCGTATTTTCGATATAAAAATGCGAAGAAAATACCTGCTAGTAAACCAGATAAATGACCTTCCCAAGAAATGCCTTTTTCAACAGGAAAAATATACCAAATCATTCCTCCATAAAGAAAAATTACCATTAGTGATACTGCTGTTAATCTGTAATACTTAGTTAATAAACCACTAAAAAAAATAAACGAAAATAATAAATAGACGATGCCACTTGCCCCAATATGGTAGGAATCTCTTCCAATTATCCAAGTTAATAAGCCTAATAATAACGTACCATAAATTAAAACCTTGACAGCTACTTTACGATAAAAATAAAATAAGGAACTCATCAAAACAAATAGTGGAATTGAGTTATTGAATAAATGTTTTGTACTTCCGTGAATGAAAGGCGAAAACAAAATCCCTCGTAAACCTTTAAAATTATGAGGTTGTAAACCATATTTTGTGAAATTCAAATTAAATTTCATTTCAACCAAATAGACAACCCACAGAATTAAGACAAAATACAATGGTATTGCAATGACTATTGGTGAAAATTTGAATGCTTCTTGATTTTTCATCATTTAGTTTGGATTTCTATTTTAAATAAGTCAAAAATCTTTCCAAAACTTTTAATCGGAAATATTGTCAGTTTTCTTACTTTTACCACATGAATAATATTCCTTTAGCCGAACGTATTCGTCCAAAAAAATTGGAAGACTATATTTCACAACAACATTTGGTTGGTGCGAAAGGAAAATTGACAACGCATATTAAAAATGGTGTCATTCCAAGTTTAATATTTTGGGGACCGCCAGGCATTGGAAAAACCACTTTAGCCAATATCATTGCCAACGAATCTGAGCGTCCTTTTTACGCATTAAGTGCTATAAATTCTGGTGTTAAAGACATTAGAGAAGTGATTGAAAAAGCCAAAAATAGCGGTGGATTATTCACGACTAAAAATCCCATTTTATTTATCGATGAAATTCATCGGTTTAGTAAATCACAACAAGATTCATTGTTGGGAGCTGTTGAAAAAGGTTGGGTTACTTTAATTGGTGCAACAACCGAAAATCCAAGTTTTGAAGTGATTCCTGCACTTCTTTCGCGTTGTCAGGTTTATACACTAAACGCTTTTAATAAATCCGATTTACTAGCCTTATTAGATCGTGCAATTACAAAAGACACCATTCTTTCAAAGAAAAAAATAAAATTAAAAGAAACTGAGTTACTTTTACAATATTCTGGCGGAGATGCTCGCAAACTATTAAACATTTTTGAATTATTAGTCAATGCATTAAAGGAGCCCATTGTGATTACTAATGATGTTGTTGAAGCAAATATTCAGCAAAGTTTAGTTAGGTATGACAAAACAGGTGAGCAACATTATGATATTATTTCTGCTTTTATAAAATCCATTCGCGGTAGTGATCCAAACGGCGCATTGTATTGGTTAGCAAGAATGCTTGATGGTGGCGAAGATGTGAAATTCATAGCTAGACGTTTATTGATTTTAGCCTCAGAAGATATAGGAAATGCCAATCCTACGGCATTTATTATGGCAAATAACACGTTTCAAGCTGTTGCGATTATTGGCAATCCAGAATCGCGAATTATATTAAGTCAATGTGTGGTTTATTTAGCCAATTCTCCAAAAAGTAATGCGTCATATAAAGCCATTGATTTTGCTTTGGATTTGGTTAAAAAAACAGGCAATTTATCTGTTCCACTACATTTACGAAATGCACCAACAAAATTGATGAAAGAATTGGGTTATGGAGACAATTACAAATACGCTCATAATTATGATGATGGTTTTGTAATTCAAGAATTTTTACCAGACGTATTAAGTAACACTAAAATTTATGAACCTAGTAACAATCAACGTGAAAACAGTTTTAGAGAACGCTTGAAAAAACTTTGGCGTGGGAAATATGGGTATTAGGGTTTGGTTTTTGGTTGGTAGTTTTTGGTTTTTGGTTTTAAATTAACTCTTCACCCAAATAAACCATTTTAAACCCTTTATCAACTTTAATTTCTGAACCTGAAGCCGAAATGATTTTTAAATCGCCATTGTCTAATTTTGTAAATAACACCACAACATTATCATTTGCTTCGGCTTGTTTAATCAATTTTTCATAATGCTCTTTAGATTCTATTTTAATCTCGCGAATTTCTGGATATGCTCTTACAATTTCAGCTAGTTTTACATAATCATCCGTATGAGAAAAAAGACCTTCTTTTGGGTTATTATTTGAGTCATTTCGCTCTTCGGGCGTGATGAGTCTAAAACTTCCATACTCTCCAAATTGCTGTTGAAATTTTGTAATACAATGGTTGTTTATTTCACTATTACTTGTCAATGCCATTAAATATCCAATATCGTTTAGTTCAATATTATTTCCCAATTCTTCAGAAAAAACATCATCTTTTATAGCATCTAACCCTAACTTCTTTGCTTTTTTAATATTATCTGAATTTGAATCTACCAAAACAACATGTCTATTATTTTTATCCAAATATTTAGCTATAACTCTTGAAAACTCACCTGCGCCTACAATTAAAACACCATCAGACTTATCTACAAAAACGCCCAGTAATTTTGCAACCAAACGCGCAGTTGTTGCGTTAAGCAATACTGTTCCAAGCACAATCATAAACACTAAAGGTGTAATTAATTCAGCTCCTTGAATACCTAATTTTACTAATTTTATACCAAATAAAGAAGCTATTCCTGCAGCTACAATTCCTCGTGGACCAACCCAACTTATAAATAATTTTTCGTTGGTTTTTAAAGTCGATTTATAGGTACTTAAAAACACAGCAATTGGGCGTATTACAAACACTACAACAGCAAATAAAATGGCCGTTTTCCAATTATAAATTAAAAGCAATTCTGATATGTTAATGTTTGCAGATAATAAAATAAACAATATTGAAATCAATAGAACACTTAAAGATTCTTTAAAGTATAAAATATCTTTCAGATTAGACATACCGCTATTTCCCATAACCATTCCCATTATTACTACAGCTAGTAAGCCAGATTCATGAGCAAAGACATCAGATAAAACAAAAACACCCAATACCGTAGCCAAAGAAAAAACGTTTAATAAGTAATGTGGGATTAATTTCTTTTTAATTGCAAATATAAAACCATGAGCAAATGTGAAACCAAATGTAAAGCCAAATAGTATTATTTTGGTGAACTCGATTAATGCTGTTTTTGTAAACGCATGACCTTCGTCAATACTAATAAATTCGAATACCAATACCGCAACTAAAGCGCCAATTGGATCTATTAAAATACCTTCCCATTTTAAAATGGCTGATACATCTCGTTTTAATGGCACATTTCTTAGGATTGGTGTAATTACTGTTGGACCTGTTACAATTATTAATGCAGAAAATAATAAAGAAATTTCCCAACTTATATTAAATATATAATGAACAGCCATACCTGCGCCAAAAAAAGTCACAACAGATCCTAGTGTAATTAATTTAGTAATTACAGAACTTACATTACGTACTTCTTTCATTTTTAAGGTTAAACCTCCTTCAAATAGAATAATACTAATAGATAAGGATACAAAATAAAACAAACTCTCTCCTGGAAATAAGCCTTTTGTGCCATTCCAAATAGGTTCTATCCATTTTGAACCATCTACTGTATACAGTGTAGAAATTGGACCAACAAGTAATCCAATTATTAATAATGGCAAAATAGCTGGTATTTTAAAACGCCAAGCCAACCATTGCGCTATTATTCCAAAAATAAGTACACTTGCTAATTCTATCATTTTATTACGGTTTTGACGTGTTGTAATCCATTATTATATTCATCCCAAAATTAAGGGTTTGATTGTTTGTTTTTGATATATTAGAAACGCCTAATAAATTATCTACAGAACCATACATGTTAAACATACCAATATGTGTAGATAATCCTAAACCTACATTACTATAACTATATTCATCCACAGTATAAGTCATTTTTGCTTTTAAAAATTTAGCAAATTTTCTATAATAATAAACCGTTGCCGCGCCTTGTGGTCTTCTTGGACGAAAAACAGAATACAATTGCAACCCTATTTCATTTTTATGACTATCTTTATAATTGGTTCTTAGACAACTGTTGTCTTTTGTTTTCCCAAATTGATATGCCAATGATCCATGCAGTTTTAAAGGTCTTAATGATGTGTACTTTTTTGATCCTTCAACTAAAGGCAATTCGTTTTTTACTTCGTTTAAATAATCTATTGTTCCAGTAGTTGGGAATATTAGATTTAAACCTTCAAATTCTTGCGTTCCTTTTATTGCATAGGTTGTCGTTTGTCTTGTATGACGAATGAATCCTAGATCTTCAAAACTTCCAGAAATAACAAATTTATCATTAATATGATACGTTAGACCAAAATCCAATCCAAAACCCATATTTCCACTGCCTAAAAAATGTCCAATTTTGGCATTTTTTTCTGCAACACTATGTCCATCATGTGCAATTCCTGAAGTATTAACAACAAAATCAACGCCTTGCAAACGACTATTATAAATATTATCATCACCCAAACGAGATACTAATATGCCTGTATTTTTAGTAGATTTCATATTATAAACACTCGAATATAGTTTGGCACGAGATCCAATAGTCATTTTATCACTTAGCTTACGAGTAATCCCAAAATGATACACTCCTAAAAGTTCCATTTTAAATTTTAAATCATTTAAATTAAACGTTTGTGTAAAATCTTGATTTCCTTGCTGTGCTAAATTCACCAATTCTTTTGGATGATAAACGATACCATCAAACTCTTGATAAAACCCAAAACTGATATAATCTTTTTTGTTTGGTAAACGCAAACCAATATTAAATACTTCCAATTGTTGATTAGCCGTATAAAAATCTTTATTATTCAAATTTGCCAAAACAGCATTTAATTTTGTATTTACATCAATACCATCGTTTAAAAACACATCGCCTAAATTAAAGCCCGTAAAACCTGCGTGACCATAAATTCCTGATAACAATGGAATTCCTGTGTGCCATTGCGCATCCACTTCGGTACCTGGATTTATCAATAAAGACTGTGGTACATCTGCAAAGCCAAAAAATATTTTTTTGTTTTGAGACATGCTATTTACAGATATTAAAAACGCTAAAATTAGTATATACTGCTTAATCATTTCCGAATTTTAAAGTTAGATCAACAGCCGATTTAAAGTGCAAAAGCATTGCGTCATTAGTTGGTGCAGTTGAAGGGAATTGACCAACAATCACGTTAATACGTCTTGTATTCACCATATTTTGAAATTCAACAGAACCTTCTAAATATGTATATTCTGTTTGCAATTGACCGTTTGCAATACTATTAAAATTAAGAACATCAAGTGTGTTATTGTTTTCATCTATCAAATAATAGTCTATGTTAAAATCTTTATTAAACGTGTTTTCGATATCAATCTTTAAAACTACTTTTTTTACATTATTCAATGAAATTTCATTACTAAACACATTGATATTACTATAATCAAACCTTACTGGCGTATCTAATCCAGTAATTTGATCTATAAAATTTGATGGATTTGCTTTAAAATAAAGCAACGAAACTTTTGCAATTGGGTTCAACTCAATAGCATTTGCTTGTTCAAAATCTAATTCATCAGAAGAACATCCAATAAAAGTCAATGAAATTAACAGAGTTATTAAAACTAATTTGTTCATTTTTAATGTTTTATAATTATTTTTTTTATAAACGTTTTAACGCTAAAGATATTGTTTTATTTGAGATAAAGCACTTACAGTAATTATTTTTTCATGAGATTTATCATCTGTAAAATTACAATGTATTGCTTTGATTCCTGTATTTATTGCGCCTAGAATATCTGCCTCCAAATTATCTCCAATCATTACACTTTCATAAGTATACGCTTTTGCTTGTTGTAAAGCATAAAAGAATATTTTTGGGTTTGGTTTTTTAACTTGCACAAATTCTGATGTTATAACCTCATCAAAATAAGAAAAAATACCTGATTTTTTCAACTTAGCTTCTTGAATTTCCGAAAATCCATTAGTAACAATATGTAAAATGTATTTTGATTTTAAATAGTCGAGCAATTCAATAGTTCCTTTAAAAAGCGCATTGTAGTTTGATAAATTTTCTAAATACTCTTTGCCTAAGACTGTAATTACTTCATTGGATATCTTATAATTTAACGCGTCAAACGTATCTTTTAAACGTCCGTATTTCAATTCTTTTTGAGTTACTTTTTCTTCACGATATAGTTTCCAATACCTATGATTTATGGGCTTGTAGACTTTATCAAACACATTTATATTTACATTAATATGGTTTTTCTCAAATATATAGGCATATGTTCTTTTGGAGTTTTTATCAAAATCCCAAAGTGTATGATCTAAATCAAAGAAAACGTGTTTAATATTCAATAACTTTGGCATGTCTCTTTTTTATAATATTTGTGAATGGTTTTTCCTCTACAGTTACTAAATGAGCTTTATTCAAAATTAAAATAGCGTGTTTTTCTAAAGTTATGGTTGCATTTTTGTGTAAAACTACTGTACCATTTAAAATCAAAACTTGTTTTTCTTTAACGATTATATCTTGATAAAATCTAATTTTTTTAAAATCCCAATTTTCATTTTCAAAAATTACTTTTGGGCTATTGTAATTGGACTCATCGGTAACAAACTGCATTAAATTACTGGTCATTAACGCTTTATGAGATTTTCCAATTTCGGTTGGTTGAATGTAATTCCGTTTGGATTTCCAACTTTGATTCATCAAGCCATTTTTACATTTGTTGGCTCTATGATATTCATTGGAATGATACAAACCTAAAGAATGCCCTAATTCATGTGCCATTCCAGAATAAGCACCTTCAAAAGCACCACGACCTTGTTTCCACGTTATTTTTTTTTGCGGACAATAAAATCGTTCTATCCAAAGTCTTTTCATATACCAATTGGGATAGTTTAATTGTGAACTTCTCTCAAAATCTGTGTACGATGGAAATTGAGAAATGGCAACTCCTTTTGTAGAATTATAGCCTTTATCGGATTTGCGAATAACCATATCATCATAAGCTTTAGTATTCATTGTATT
>JAZGEV010000008.1:0-19295 GCA_036478895.1 Flavobacteriaceae bacterium
GTAGCGACAAAAGCTGCAGTTGATGCGGCTTGCATATCTGGTGTTGCGGTTGCAACAATAACAAGCTCTATGTCTTTGGGGTTAATTTTAGATTTTTGTATTAAATCTTTGGCTGCGTTAATAGCCATAAAGGATGTTCCTTTTCCTTTTTCTTTAAGAATTCTACGTTCTTTTATTCCTGTTCTAGATACAATCCATTCGTCGTTAGTTTCGACCATGGTTTCCAAAATAGCATTGGTTAATCTGTATTCTGGTAGATATTTTCCTACGGCTGTAATTGCTGCGGTAATTTTACTCATAAATTTGGATTAAAGTTTATGTATAAAAAAAAATACTCATACAAAACAGATTTCAAAGTAATGAAAAATATTTCATAAAAACACTCTTTTTTGTCATTTTTAATTAAAAAAACACAAAAAACCCTCGGAAATGAGGGTTTTTTGTGTTTTTACAAATAATCAAATATATTGCTTACTCTTCAACAATTTCTTCTTCTGCATCGATAATTACCTGTCCGCGATAAAATAATTTACCTTCAAACCAGTGTGCTCTGTGAGACAAATGTGCTTCACCAGTTGTTGGATCAACAGCAATTTGAGAAGCAGTTGCTTTGTAATGTGTTCTTCTTTTATCTCTTCTTTGTTTCGATATTTTTCTCTTAGGATGTGCCATTTTATTGTTTTTTATCTTTTATTAATCCCTTTAGTTTTTCCCACCTAGGGTCTATTTGTTCTTTATTTTTAGTATTCATTTCTTCTAACTTATCCATTGCCTTAGATTTTAAGGTGCCATTTATAATGCCTGGATGCAACCTTTTTGTCGGCACACTCAACACAATGAGCTCATAAATAAATTGCGATACGTCCAACTCAAATTCATGATGTGGAATAATTAAAATTTGTTCATCTTCATTATTGTATGCTTCACCAAACTTAACAATTAAGTTTAATGTATTTGCGACTTCTTGATCATATTCTTCACCACTAACATCACAATTAACACGCACTACGCCTTGCATTGAAAAGTATAATTCAAATAGCGTATTTTGTTTATTAAAATCTATTTGTACATTAACTTTAGTATCAATAAAATCATTGTACGGATAAGGTTCAAAGAACGTCTTCTCAATTGTATAATTAAACTGATGCAGTCCAATTTTTAATCCAGTAAATTGGATTTTATATGTATTGTCCTGCTTCATTTCAAAAAACTTTTGAGTTTGCAAAGATAGCAAAATATATCAGTCTACAACTTTATTCTAAAAAAATATTTTTATTTAGATTGCACCTTTATAAAACTATCGCGTCCTTCTAGATTTAAGCACGTTTTCTGTTAAAAACGCTTGTTCTTTTCTGTTTTTGAAAATTGCAATTGCTTGAAAAACAGCCTCCTTAAATGAACTTTCATTGGCTTTATTTTGACCAGCAATTTCGAATGCCGTACCGTGATCTGGCGATGTTCTCACGCGATTTAAACCTGCTGTAAAATTAACGCCCTTTCCAAATGATAATGTTTTAAAAGGCGCCAAACCCTGATCGTGATACATGGCTAAAACAGCATCGAAATTTTTATAACTCTCCGATCCAAAAAAACTATCCGCAGCATAAGGCCCATAAATTAACTGACCTTTTGCAAATAATTTTTCAATAGTTGGTCGCACAATAGCATCATCTTCATCTCCAATAACTCCATTATCACCACAATGTGGATTTAATCCTAAAATTGCAATTTTTGGCTTTCGTATTTTAAAATCATTGATTAAAGATTGATACATTATAGCCACTTTTTTTTCAATGAGTTTTGGAGTAATTGCTTCAGCTACTTTAGTAATTGGTAAATGACCTGTTATTAAACCAACTCTTAGCTCATTTGTCATTAATATCATCAAAGATTCTCCTTCTAAATTGGCTTCTAAAAATTCCGTATGACCTTTAAAATCAAAATCATCCGATTGTATTGTGTCTTTATTAATTGGTGCGGTTACCAAAACATCAATTTTTCCATCTTTTAATGCGGTTACGGCATGTTTTAACGATAAGAAAGCATATTTTCCAATTTCTTTATCTGCTTCACCAAGCTGGATACTTACTTCATCTTTCCAAATATTGTATAAATTTAATTTGTGATCTAGTAATTTGTCAATGTCCGTCACTCCATGTATAGGCGTATTAATATCAAGTGCATTCTTATGAAATGAAATCACTTTTGAAGACCCAAACAATACAGGTGTACAAAATTCCAACATCCTAATATCCGAAAATGTTTTTAGGATAATTTCAACTCCAATACCATTAAGATCACCTATAGAAATTCCTACTTTTATTATATCTGTTTCCTCCATTTTCATTTATTAAATAAACTTTCTTTATTCGATTACTATATCCAAAAACAAAAATATAAAAAATAAAACTTAATATCACAAAAAATGCAACACCATTTAATGATATTGCATTTATATTTATTAGATTAATTTAAATCTATTTATTTTTTAATCTTCAATTTCTTTAAAGCATAACCCGCACCAACTGCTACTAAAGCAATCAATCCACCATCTATTGGCACTCCTGGTGGAGGTGGTGGTCTGTTTGCTGGTGAGTCTTGAGCAAATAACACTTGTGCCACAATTAATAATGACAAAGTTAAGATGATTTTTAAAGTATTTTTTTTCATTTTTATT
Organism: Flavobacteriaceae bacterium; assembly: GCA_036478895.1. Classification (GTDB taxonomy): domain Bacteria; phylum Bacteroidota; class Bacteroidia; order Flavobacteriales; family Flavobacteriaceae; genus S010-17. Next base: position 2,678 of record JAZGEV010000008.1, read on the forward strand.
TTTTTTAATATAAACCTAAGTTTTAAATCGAGCTTCAAATGTACAATTATCTTTTAAATAAAAAAAACTTTTCACACAATCTTACAAACACGAGTGTAATAATAATAATAATAATTAGTAGAAATATAGGTCTACTAAAAAACATTGTGGTCCCACATGGGCTCGAACCATGGACCCCCTGATTATGAGTCAGGTGCTCTAACCAGCTGAGCTATGGGACCTAATTTTTGGACTGCAATAATACACTCTTTTTTATTGTTGACCAATGTTTTTTAATAATATTTTTTATACCATACTTTTTGCCATTCTCTTTTAAGTATTAAAAAACTTATTTCTTGTATCATAGTTTCTTTTTGAATATTTATTATTTCTTTAATAATAGCCTCTTTTACATCTACTCTATATAATAAATTCAAAAATGTGTCAAAATGCTTTTCTAATAATTGCGCTATAACTTCTTGTAAAAAAATAGCTAAATTTGATGGTGACTTCGTTTCAGAAAAATCAACATCTGTGCCTATTATTTCAAAATCTTTATTTAATTGATTTATTAGATCTTTATATAAAGAGTCGCTATCTATCTGAAAAAGAAGTTCTTCATTAGTTATAATCTTTGGCAATTGCACTAAACCGTTCTATTTAATAGTTCATCCCCTAATTTGGTAAAAAATAATTTTCCATCTTCTGTAATAGATGAATCACCTAAATTTTTATAAGAACGCTTGGTGTAATAAGTGATCTCTTCTTTTACTAATGCTGGAATTTTATACTTACTATATAATAAAGTAACTGTATTTATTTTTTTATCAGATTTTTCAGTAGTAGAAAAGTAATTCAAAAGTATTTTTTTATCATCTTCAGAAATCACCTTTAACAATTTTAAATACAAAAATGTTTTTTTATTTTCTAAGATATCACCTCCAATTAATTTTCCAAATGTTGCTTGATCTCCAAAGGTATCCAAATAATCATCTTGCAATTGAAATGCAATACCTAAATTTAAGCCATAATAGTAAATTGAATTAGCGTCAACTTTATTGGCTCCAGCTATAATGGCACCCATTTTTAATGAACAGGCAACCAAAACGGCTGTCTTATAAGTAATCATTTTAATATATTCATTAATAGTAACATCGGTTCTTGTTTCAAAATCAACATCGTATTGTTGCCCTTCGCAAACCTCTAAAGCCGTTTTATTAAACAATACCATTAACTCTTTAAACTCATCATCGTAAGCTTCCATTAATTGATTTGTATGCAACATCATAGCATCACCAGATAAAATTCCAGTATTTAAATTCCATTTTTTATGTACCGTTGTTTTCCCTCTTCGGATTGGCGCTTCATCCATAATGTCATCATGAACTAAAGTAAAATTATGAAAAACCTCAATAGCTAAAGCTGCCGGAAGCGCTTTTTTATAATCTCCATTAAAGAAATGAGCACTAACCAAGGTTAGTATTGGTCGCAATCGCTTTCCTCCTATTTGCAAAATATAATGGATTGGCTCGTATAAATTTTTAGGCTCTTTTATTTGAATTTCTTTATTCAAATAAGTCAAAAATTCCTTTTTATAGTCTGATAAATTCAATGATAAATATTTTTACAAAGATATGTAATTTCCACACATACTCAAATCAATTTTAGAAAGACATAAAAAAAAAACTTTGAAAACTATATTTGTTTCTAAAGTTTCCATGTGTTATATTTGCAGACGATTATGCAAGAAAAAATACTACATACAGCTAGTGAATTGTTTTTAAACTTAGGCTTTAAAAGCGTTACTATGGATGATATTGCTAGTGAAATAGGCATTTCTAAAAAAACTATTTACACGTTTTATAAAACTAAAACAGACTTAGTGAAAGCTAGTGTTTTGAGTGTTTTTGATCAAGTGAGCTTAGGTATTGACAGTATTTGCTCTTTGGACAACAATCCAATTGATGAATTATTTAAAATTAAAGAATTCGTGTTAAATCATTTGAAGCACGAAAACTCTTCACCAATTTTTCAATTAAAAAAATACTATCCAAAATTTCATTATGAGTTGCAAAAAAAACAATTTATAGTGATGAATGATTGTGTCCAAGAAAATATAAAACGCGGAATAGCTGATGGTTTATTTAGAGAAAATGTAGATGTAGATTTTACATCTCGCATCTATTTTTCTGGTGTAACTGCCATTAAAGACATTGAACTTTTTCCAAAAGGAAAGCACAATATGAAAGGCTTAATGAATGACTTTTTAACCTATCACATAAGGTCCATTGCTACTGAAAAAGGCTTAAAAGAATTAAAAACAATTATTAAAAAAATGAACTTATGAAAAGATTCATCTTCTTATTTATCATAATAAATAGTGCTTATTTATATGGTCAAGACACTTATACTTTAGATGAAGCAATTGATTTTGCTGTAAAAAACACCTATGCTATTAAAAATGCGAATTTAAGCATCGAAGCAGCCGAACATAAAAAATGGGAAACTACAACTATGGGATTGCCGCAAATAAATGCAAGTGTGGATTATAAAAATTTCATTAAGCAGCCAGTTTCTTTACTTCCCGCTGAAATTTTTGGAGGACCTCCTGGAGAGTTTGCCGAAGTTTCTTTTGGAACAAAACAAGATTTAAATGCCAATGCTACATTAAGTCAATTGCTCTTTGATGGTTCATATCTAGTAGGCTTGCAATCTGCTAAAGTGTATTTAAAAATATCAGAATTAGCAAAAATTAAAACCGAACAAGCTATTAGAGAAGCAATAATAAACGCCTATGGGAATGTTTTATTAGCCAAAGAGAGTATATTAATATTGGAAAATAATTTAAAATTAATTTCTAAAAACATCAATGATACACAACAAATTTATGAAAACGGTTTTGCAGAAGAACAAGATGTTGAGCAATTACAAATTACCAAATCTACATTAAACAACCAACTTAACAAATCTAAAGGATTATTGAAAATTGCCCACGATATGCTGAAATTAACTATGGGGATTTCTATTGATGATACCATAGAATTATCTGACACTCTAGACTCTTTAGTTTTAAAAAATACGGATTTAGAAATTTCTAATGCAGACTTTAAAGTTGATAGTCATATAGATTATCAAATTTCGGAAAATAGTATTAGCGCAAAAGAATTGTTATTAAAACTTGAGAAAAGCAAATATCTACCGTCACTTTCCGCTTTTTTGAATTATGGCGTAACTGCAAATAATGATAAGTTTAAATTTTTTAATGCAAATCAAAAATGGTTTGGTTCATCAATTTTTGGTGTAAGTCTTAACGTACCAGTATTTAATAGTTTTGGCAGAAATGCTAGAGTACAACAAGCAAAAATAGCACTTAATCAATCTAAAACAGATCTTTCGCAAACTGAACAAAAATTAAAATTACACGTTGAGAGCGCCAAAGTTAATTACCAATTTGCTATAGATAATTTTAATACAAGTAAACAAAATGTTGCGTTAGCAAAACGCATTGAAAATAAAGAACAAATTAAATTTTTTGAAGGTGTTGGCTCTAGTTTTAATTTAACGCAAGCTCAAAATCAACTATATACTACGCAACAACAGTATTTAAGTGCTATTGTGCAAATAATAAATACCAAAGCAGCGCTAGAGAATGCTTTGAATAAGTAAATTTAAATGAAAAATCTAATTCTAATATTTACTCTATTCTTTATTACAATGTCTTTTTCGCAAGACATTGTAGGGAAATGGAAAACAATTGATGATAAACGCAATACAGAAAGTTCTATCATGGAAATCTATAAGATCGATGGCAAATACTATGCTAAAATAATTGCAATTCTCAATAAAGACAATAAAGATATCTGTACAAGTTGCACTGGAAAATATAAAAATAAAAATTTAGAAGGTGTTATTGTAGCAAGTGGATTAACAAAAGTTGATCGTACTTTTAATGGTAAAATATTGGATCCAGAAAGTGATAAAATATATAGTTGCTATATGCAACTTAAAGAAAATGATACATTGAAAATTAGAGGGTATATTGGTTTTTCACTTTTAGGGAGAACACAATATTGGTATAGAGTTACAAATGATGAAGCAACACTACTAATAAACAAAAGTAAAGTTTAATAAATATGGATCAAACTGCATTAATTACAGGCGCATCTAGTGGTATTGGCGAATCAACTGCCTATGTTTACGCAAAAAATGGGTACCATTTAATTTTGGTTGCCCGAAGATTGGAAAAACTAAACACCATTAAAAAACAAATTGAAGATAAGTATTCTGTTGATGTTTCAGTTTTTGAATTAGATTTATCACAATTGAATGCTGCAGAAAAATTATTTAATAAAGTAACCAATGCAAATTTAAATGTTGATGTTTTAATTAATAATGCTGGTGTTGGAATATATAAAAAATTTGAAGAAAGTACCATTGAAAAGGAAGAACAAATGCTGCTTTTAAATGTGGTTACTTTAACAAAACTTACTAAATTATTTTTACCGCAAATGATAAAAAAAGAGGCAGGAAATATTATAAACATTGCATCAACTGCTGCATATCAAGCAGTGCCAAGTTTAGCAATTTATGCCGCTACCAAAGCTTATGTTCTTAGTTTTAGCGAAGCTATTGCTTACGAGTTAAAAGATAAAAACATAGTTGTAACAGCTATTTGTCCAGGAGCAACACAATCTGAATTTGGAATAAACGCTGGGTTTGGTGAAGATGCCGCAATTTTTAATAAAATGCCAAGCTCAAAAGATTTAGCCTTATTTATTTTTAAAGCTATGAAATCGAAAAAAACCAATACAATTCACGGTTTTAAAAATAAATTTTTAGCTTTTTCAAACCGCTTTGCACCTAGAAAACTAACAGCACATATTGCTTTTAAAATAATGAATTAAATCCATTCCAATCGTATGAAAAATATATTAATAATTAATGGACATCACCGTAATGAAAGCTTTAGTAAAGCAATTGTAGAAGCTTATATTAAAGGTGTGGAAAATTCTGATGCAGAAATTAAGCAAATAAATATGTTTAATACAGATGTAAAATTTATTGAAAGCAACTTAGAATCGAATAAAACAGAGATTAAAAACGCACAAGATTTAATAACTTGGGCACATCATATTGTATGGGTTTATCCCATTTGGTGGTACACTATGCCTTCAAAATTAAAAGCCTTTTTCGAAGCTGTTTTTGTAAGTGGTTTTGCATATAAATATCATAAAAAAACAAAAAGGAAAAACCCAAAATGGGATAAATTATTAAAAGGAAAAACATCGCGAATTTTTGCAACTATGGATGCGCCTGTTTGGTATTATAAAATAATTTTAAGAAACCCTAATTATAAAATGATGAAAAGCAGTTTAAACTACTGTGGTATTACATCTATAACAGCAACTTATTTTGGACCTGTAAAAGGTAGCACTCAAAAACAGCGCTTATTATGGTTGAAAAAAGTATCACAAATTGGACAAAAATTAAAATAAAAATACCTATAAAATGAAAAAAATAATTATAATTTCACTAAGTTTACTCTTCATCTTTTCGTGTAAAAAAGAAGCAACAAAAGAAATCCCTTTACCAACTTCTATAGCTGGTTTAAAGTTAGAAAAAACTAAACAAGAAAAAGTAAAAGACAGTATTTCTAAAATCATTGTTTCTATCGAATCAAAATTATCGGATTTAGATACCGTAAAGAAATTAGCCTTGGTAAGTTCTTTAAAAATCACGCCTCGTAATTTTGAACATTATATCAACATTCAAGGTAATACAAAAACGGATAAAAATATTGCCGTTCGTCCTCAAGCTAGTGGCTTAATAATTGGTGCTTATGTGAAAGAAGGGCAACGTGTAAGAAATGGACAATTATTATTTCAATTGGATGATGCTATATTAAAAAATTCCATTTTTGAAGTTGAGAATCAATTAGTACTAGCCAACACCACTTTTGAAAGACAGCAGCGTTTATGGAATCAAAAAATTGGCTCAGAAATGCAATTTCTTCAAGCTAAAAACAATAAAGAACTATTGGAAAACAAAATAGTTACACTAAATTCTCAATTAAAAAATTACAAGGTATTTGCACCATTTAGTGGAATTATAGATGATTTAATTGCTGTAAAAGGCGACTTAGCATCACCGCAAACACCACTATTAAAAATCATCAATTTATATAATATGTACATTGAGAGTGATGTGGCAGAAAATTATTTAAAATCGATTAAAAAAGGCAATAAAGCTCTTGTAAATTTCACGTCATTGGATAAAGATTTTACATCTCGTATTGCCCAAATAGGAAATAGTATTGATCCTGAAAACAGAACTTTTAAAGTACGAATTAATATTAAAAACAAAAATGGTTTGATAAAACCAAATCTATTGGCCGATATAAAAATTAAAGATTTTGATGTTAAAAATGCCATAGTGATTCCAAATAATTTAGTGCAAATAGACGAAAACGGAAAGAACTTTGTGTTTATATTAACAAAAGAAGACACTAAAAATATTGTCACTAAAAAAGTTATTAAAGTAGAGAGTATTTATCAAGAAAATTCATTAATAAGCGAAGGACTAACAAAAGAAGATATTTTGATAAATGAAGGCTCTAGAACAGTTAGTTCTGGACAAGAGATTGATGTATTTTCCGAGAATTAGAACATAAAAATCGTAATTTAATTACGCTTATAAATATCTAATAATAAAATTTAAAACAAGGCTATCTTTTTCAAATCATTGTAAAATTAGCACTTAAACAATCATACAAATGCAACATAAAACAAACGCATTATCGAACTGGGCAATAAGCAATAAGGCAACAGTACTTGTAATTACAGCCATTATCTTTTTAGCAGGAATTAACTCCTACAACTCAATGCCAAACGAAGCTTTTCCAGAAGTCGTTATGCCACAGGTTTTTGTAACTACAATTTATCCTGGTAATTCTGCATTGGATATGGAAAAATTGATTACGCGTCCATTAGAAAAAGAGATAAATCAAATTACTGGAGTCGATAAAATTACCTCAACATCCAAACAAGGTTTTTCATCCATTGATATTTTATTTACAAACGATGTTACGCCCGATGAAGCCCTCCGTAAAATAAAAGACAAAGTAGATGTTGCAAAAGCAGATAAAGATTTTCCGAAAGATTTACCTGCCGATCCAGATGTAAGAGAGTTTAATATGTCCGAAATGATGCCCATTTTTAATGTGAATCTATCTGGAGAATTCTCTATGGATCAACTAAAAAAATATGGCGAATATCTAGAAGATGAAATAGAAAATCTACCAGAAATAAGTGGTGTTGATATTCGTGGCGTACAAGATAAAGAAGTTGAAATTGCTGTAGATTTAAATAAAATGGAAAGCTTGCAATTAAACTTTAATGATATTGCTGGTGCCATTTCTAATGAAAATATGACCATATCTAGTGGTGATTTAAAACAAGATAACATGTTGCGTAGTATTCGTGTTGTTGGAGAGTATGACAACCCAAAAGATATGGGAAATATCATCGTAAAAAACGAACATCAAAAAGTGGTGTACTTGCGTGATATTGCAACAGTATCATTTAAAGAACAAGAAAAAACGAGCTATGCACGTGATTTTGGACGACAAGTTGTTATGCTAGATGTCAAAAAACGTGGTGGCGAAAACCTAATAGTCGCATCGGCTAAGATTGATAAAATTATCGCTAAGGCGAAAGCAACTAAATTTCCAGAAAAATTAATCATATCAAAAACCAATGATATGACTGATAAAACCATCGCTCAAGTGACGGATTTGGAAAATAACATCATTTTTGGAGTTATTTTGGTTGTACTAGTCTTGATGTTTTTCTTAGGCCTAAGAAACGCACTATTTGTGGGCGTTGCCATTCCATTATCTATGCTATTATCGTTTATTTTATTGAATACTTTAGGCGTTACCTTAAATATGATGGTGCTTTTTGGGCTTGTACTTGCGCTAGGAATGTTGGTGGATAATGGTATAGTAGTTGTAGAAAATATTTACCGTTATATTGATGAAGGCTATTCCAATACAGATGCTGCAAAATATGGTGTTGGTGAAGTTGCTTGGCCAATTATTGCCTCTACAGCAACCACATTAGCGGCCTTTGCACCTTTAGGTTTTTGGCCAGGAATGATGGGGCAGTTTATGAAATATTTCCCTATTACATTAATAATGGTATTAACATCTTCATTGTTTGTTGCCTTAGTGATAAACCCTGTTTTAACAGCTATGTATATGAAGCTCGAAGAAAAAAAATCGAGCTGGAAAAAAATTATTTTAACAAGTATTATTGCAGCACTTATTGGTGCGATGCTTTTAATGATGGCTTCAAAAAGTAGTAGTAAAGGATTTACCGCTTTAGGTAATGTATTCTTGCTTTTCGCGATATTAAATATCTTATTTAAAGTAGCTATCACACCAATAATTAAATGGTTTCAAAGCACCTTATTACCTTGGTTAGAACGCATTTACGAAAAAGGATTACGCTTTTCAATTGGTGGTAGAAAAGCTTACGTAACGTTTTTTCTTACTATTCTTTTATTGATTTTTTCCATTATTTTAATGACAATCTATCCACCAAAAACGTTATTTTTTCCAGATAGTGACCCAGAACAAATTTACGTTTACACAGAATACCCCATAGGAACCGATATTGAAAAAACAAATAAACTCACCATCACTTTAGAGAATAAAGTAATGGATTATTTGAAACAATACGAAGACGATAACGGAAAAAATTATTTGGTTAAATCGGTTATAGGACAAGTTGGTGAAGGTGCTGGAGATCCAAATTTAGGCAATCAAGGAAACACGCCAAACAAATCTAGAATTACCTTAGATTTTGCCGATTTTGTAAACAGACGTGGCGCAAGCACATCACAAGTTTTAACCGACTTAAGAGACTTAATGCAAGGCTATCCTGGTGTAAACATTAGTGTTGCAAAAAAACAAAACGGACCGCCAGCTGGTCCACCACTAAATATTGAAATTACAGGTGATGATTATGACTTACTTATTAAAACAGCAAGTGATATGAAGCGTTTTATAGCAAGTAAAAACATCAGTGGTATTGAAGAATTAAAGCTTGATGTGGAATTGGGTAAGCCTGAAATGATTATAAGTGTAGATCGTCAAAAAGCAAACAGATTAGGTGTTCGTACTGGGCAAGTAGCGGATTTAATGCGAACGTCTTTATTTGGTAAGGAAATTTCCACGTATAAAGAAGGAGAAGATAATTATCCAGTAAACATTCGTTTACAAGATAAATACCGTTATAATAAACAAGCAATTTTAAATCAAAAAGTTACGTATCGTAGTCAAAGTAGTGGTCAAATTAAACAAATTCCTATTGGTGCAATTTCAAATACTAGAAATACCTCAACTTTTTCTGCTGTAAAGCGGAAGGATTTAAACCGAGTTATAAGTGTATTTACCAATGTTTTGGAAGGCTACAATGCTACCGAAGTGGTAGAGAATACAAAACAATTATTAAAATCGTACAAATTACCTAAAGGCTTTAGCTATAAATTTACAGGTGAACAAGAGGAACAAGCCAAAATGATGGCGTTTTTAGGGAAAGCATTACTTATTGCTATAATTTTAATTTTCTTAATTTTAGTAGCGCAATTTAATTCAGCCGTTACTCCTGTTATCATTTCGCTTTCAGTTTTATTAAGTTTAATAGGCGTTTTATTGGGATTAATTATTTTTAAAATGGATTTCATTGTACTAATGACGATGCTAGGAATTATTTCTCTTGCTGGAATTGTAGTAAATAACGCTATTGTATTGATAGATTATGTGAATTTAATTATCGCAAGAAAAAAGAAAGAACTCAACATTTCTGAAGATAAATTATTACCAAAAAATTTAATCTTTGAGAGTATTGTTCAAGCAGGAAAAACACGTTTACGTCCGGTTTTATTAACGGCAATTACAACCATTTTAGGCATGATGCCGTTGGCTTATGGTATAAATATCAACTTCATTACCTTATTTACAGATTACGATGCGCATTTTTATGTTGGTGGAGAAAACGTGATGTTTTGGGGACCTTTATCAAAAACTGTAATTTACGGATTGACCTTTGCCACTTTCTTAACCTTAATAATTGTACCTGTAATGTATTACATTTTGTTTAGAGTACAATTGCGATTGAATAAGAGTAAGGTTGCTGTGGTGGATTAAAGTTGATATATTTATATATTAAATCAAAAAAAATTTAATAATTTACTTGTCTCCAAATTCATTCCAAGCATCATCAACTTGTTTTTTCATAACAATAAAATCAGACTCTGAGATTGTAGATTTTATTTTCTCTAAGAAAGTTGTTAATTTTTCATATTCATTTAAAGACAGTTCTTCATCATCTAAAAACACATCCATTAACACTAAAAAAGTAGTGTTAATGTTTTTAGTTATTTCAATTGAATTCACTTTAGAACGGACTGAATTATAGAAGAAAATGGCTTCTGGAAAACTAATTTTATTATCACGCGTATGATTTTCAATTTCTACTTTTAAAACATCTAATCGGTTAACAGCCTCTTCTGGATTAATTTTTCTTGTTTCAAAATCATTATATACTTCTTCGGATTTTATTAAAAATTTAGTTACCTTTTTCTTGCGTTTTCCACTCATATACAACCCAACCAATGCCGTAATTAAAGCAAAGCAAATAGCAACTACAAACTCGGTTAAAAAACCCCATTCTTTAAAAACTTTAAATCCTAAAGCTAAAGAACTAGAGCCTTTTTGCAAACCGTTGTTCTTAAAAGTATAAAAAATTGGATTAAAGTTATTTTTATCAAATTTAATATCGGGATGCATTGCATTTACGTGAGAAACAAACGTGTTTATAAAATCATTTCGTTGTTTGGGTAAATAAAGTTTTCGCAAACTGCTCCATTGTGCTAATTGGTTACTACGTGAAACGTCTTTTTCAATAATATTATTTGACATTGCAAATAAATATAAAAATTCTAGTACTTGTCGTTTATCGTTTAATGAGTTGTGCTGCTTTTGAGCTATTTTACTTAGTGATGAAATTCCGTTTTCAATCACTTTCTTATTTAATTTTTTCTTTACTCTATCTAGATATAATGCCAACTCTACATAACTAGGTTGTAAATAATAATCTTTACCAATGCGTTTAAAATGCTCGTTATGCAATTGTACTCTAGATCCAACGGCAGACAAAGTTGTACTTAGCATAAAGTAATTATCTGGAATTTTAATTGTTTTGCCACCAATTACTAATTTATGATTTGAACTTGTTAAATGCGCCCAAACATCTGGGCCTAATAACGTTTCAGGATTTACCTTATCTAAATCATCAAAAATAGCGATGTATTTTTTATCTGGGTTTGCTAAACATTGTTCCCAAAATTTTAATAATTCACCTTTATGAAATTTACCATTTATTGTTTCTCCAATATATTTTTTGTGATAAATTAAATCGAACTGTGGTGCACACATTACATTCAAAATTCGGGAGTTATCATTTTCTGCAATAAACTTTGCCAAAGTTCTTACCAAAGTTGTAGATCCTCCACCTTCTACACCAGATATTATGATGTACTTTTCTTTATTTAATGCTCTTATGAAATTTTCAAATTTTGAATATTCCATTATTGGAACATAAGGTTTAGAGATTAAATCTATTCCGTAGCTCTTATGTGATGGTTTTTTATGATGAAACTCTTCGTAAAGTACATTTAATTTTTTGGTCGATTTTTCGAGTGTTTCTACTTTTGATAAATCTAAATTTTCAATTTTAGACCAAATAGGATCAATTTTATTTCGCGTAACTTTCCAAAACAATATGGTTATTACTAATAAAATAGGAATGAGAATTTTCCAAAATCTAGACATTCATTGAATTTTTAAAATTATTAGTTACAAATATAACTAATTACAATAACCCATTCCAACCTTGAGCAGTAATTTCTATTTTCTCATTGGCACGAGTTACTAGGTTAATTCCTGAGTTTTTTTCGGTTATATGACCAATTACTGTTAAATGTGGATTGGCCTTAATCTTGTCATAATCATTTTGAGAAATTGTAAAAAGCAACTCATAATCTTCGCCACCGCTAAGCGCAACGGTTGTACTATTCATATTAAACTCTTCGGATGTAGAAATTACTTCTTGGTCTAAGGGGATTTTTGCCTCATACAAATCACACCCAACGTTGGATTGTTTACAGATATGCAAAATTTCGGATGACAATCCATCAGAAACATCTATCATAGCTGTTGGTATTAATTCCATTTTTTGGAACAACTCTACCATATCTTTACGTGCTTCGGGTTTTAATTGACGTTCTACCAAATAGGGATATTTATCCAACTCTGGTTGAGCTTTGGGATTGGCTTTAAAGACTTGTTTCTCGCGCTCCAAGACTTGTAAACCCAAATAAGCTGCACCAAGATCTCCTGTTACAACCAATAAATTACTTGGTTTTGCACCGCTACGATACACAATGTTTTTTTTATTGGCCTCACCAATTGCAGTAACACTAATTAACAAACCAGTTGTAGATGAAGTGGTGTCACCACCAATTAAATCAACATTATAACGTTCACACGCTAAGTGAATGCCATCATACAATGCCTTAATGGCTTCTAGTGGAAATCGATTAGACACTGCAATTGAAACGGTAATTTGTGTTGCCATTGCATTCATTGCATAAATATCAGATAAATTCACCATTACGGCTTTATAACCTAAATGTTTTAGTGGCACATAGCTTAAATCAAAATGCACACCTTCTACCAACAAATCGGTAGAAATTAATATTTCTTTATCTATTTTTAAAACAGCCGCATCATCGCCTACGCCTTTTATAGAGGATTTATTTTTTAATTTAATGTTTTCGGTTAAATGCTCTATTAAACCAAATTCTCCTAAATCCTTAAGGTCTATTTTTGAATTATTTTTGTTTGCTAACATTCTGCAAAGATAATCAATAACTAAGAAAATGAATCTCAATAAAAAAATTATTTATATCTTGAATATATTTAAGGCTTATTGGAGAACTTTATTGATTAAAACGGTTTATGTATGAGTAATGACGACTAGAAACACATAAAACTTTCAGTTAAATACAAAAAAAAGCACAAACTTTGAGGTTTGCACTTTCTTAGTCATTACTTATACATTTTGTTAGGCTTTCGTACTTTTTTTGATTCAGGACTAGACAATAATAAAATATAAAAGAGGCTACCTATTAATTAGTAACCTCTTTTATTAACTGACAAAATAATGTGAAAATTTGTATTGAATCTTATTTGTAAATTAATTCAAATCTATCAAGATTCATTACTTTTGTCCAAGCAGAGATGAAATCTTGTACAAATTGTTCTTTAGAATCATCACTTGCATAAAATTCTGCTAATGCTCTAAGTTCAGAATTTGAGCCAAATATTAAATCTGCTCTTGTTGCTGTCCATTTATTAGTTCCTGTTTTAATGTCTTTTCCAACAAACTCTTCTTTTGCGTCTGATGATGCTTCCCATTCAACACTCATTCCTAGTAGATTAACGAAAAAGTCATTGGTTAACTTTCCTTTATTTGTTGTAAATATTCCGTTTTTACTATCATCAAAATTTGCATTTAATGCTCGCATTCCTCCAACCAATACAGTCATTTCTGGTGCTGTAAGTGTTAGTAGTTGTGCTTTGTCTACCAATAATTCTTCTGTTGACAATGTGTATTTTGTTTTTAAGTAATTACGAAAACCATCTGCCATTGGTTCAAGCAGTTTAAAAGACTTAATATCTGTTTGTTCTTGAATAGCATCTGTACGACCAGAGGTGAACGGTACTTTATAATTATAACCTGCATTACTTACTGCTTTTTCTACTCCAGCAGTACCTGCTAATACAATTAAATCTGCTATTGATACTTTTTTAGAACTCGATTTAGTATTAAATTCTTTTTGAATGTTTTCTAATACTGTCAATACTTTTTTTAATTGTTTAGGGTTGTTTACTTCCCAGTTCACTTGTGGCTTTAATCGTATTCTTGCACCATTCGCACCACCTCTTCTGTCAGAATGACGGTAGGTAGAAGCAGATGCCCAAGCAGTTGTCACCATTTCACTAATGGTTAAATTTGAGTTTAAAATTTTTCTTTTTAGAGTTTTAATGTCATTTTGGTTAATAGACTTATAGTTTACAGCAGGGATTGGGTCTTGCCAAATCAAGTCTTCGGTTGGTGCTTCCTTTCCAATATACGTAGATTTTGGCCCCATATCTCTATGCGTTAATTTAAACCAAGCCCTTGCAAATGCATCATCAAAAGTATCAGGGTTTTCGTAAAATTTTCTTGCTATTTTTTCATATACTGGATCAAATCGTAATGATAAATCCGTAGTAAACATTCCTGGTTTAACCATTTTATCTGAATCATAAGCATCTGGAACCATCATTTTTGGATTTTTAGGTTCCCATTGATGAGCACCTGCTGGACTTTTTGTTAATTCCCATTCGTTTTCAAATAAATTAAAAAAGAATAAGTGACTCCATTTTGCAGGTGTAGATGTCCATACTACTTCTAAGCCAGATGTAATTGCATCTGTACCTTTACCAGATTTATAATCACTTTTCCAACCTAAACCTTGTGCTTCTATTGCAGATGATTCAGGGTCTGAACCTACGTGAGATGCACTACCTGCTCCGTGTGCTTTACCAAGCGTATGACCACCAGCAATTAATGCTACAGTTTCCTCATCATTCATTCCCATTCTTCCAAATGTTTCACGAATATCTTTTGCTGCTAAAAGTGGATCTGGATTACCGTTTGGTCCTTCTGGATTTACATAAATTAATCCCATTTGAACTGCTGCAAGCGGATTTTCAAGTTTTCTATCTCCTTCATAACGCTTACTATCATCTAACCATTTTTCTTCTGCTCCCCAATAAACATCATCGTTTGGTTGCCAAACATCTGTTCTACCACCTGCAAAACCAAAAGTTTTAAAACCCGTAGATTCTAATGCTACATTACCTGTAAGAATCATTAAATCCGCCCAAGAAACTTTATTTCCATATTTTTTCTTTATTGGCCAAAGTAACCTTCTTGCTTTATCTAAATTGGCATTATCTGGCCAACTATTTTGTGGTGCAAATCTTTGTTGTGCTGATCTAGAACCTCCACGACCATCACCCGAACGGTACGTACCTGCATTGTGCCAAGCCATTCTGACAAAAAAACCTGCGTAACTTCCGTAATCTGCTGGCCACCAATCTTGAGAATCTGACATAAGTGCACGCAAATCAGTTTTTAACGCTTTGTAATCTAAAGTTTTAAATTCCTTTACATAATCATAATCCTTATTCATAGGATTTGTTAATGCTGAGTGCTTGCGTAGTAATTCTAAATTTAATCGGTTTGGCCACCAGTCGCTATTGGCTGCCGACCTTTTATTTAAATCACTTTTTTTAGTAACGGTTGCTCCTGAAACTCCATCAGTTGAATTACTATCATTTTTATTCTGACAAGCAGAAAAAAGAAGTAATGACAAGAAAAATATTGCTGTTTTTTTCATTTTTTAATGTTTAAATGTGAATATATTATGCAAATATATATTGAATATTGATATTAATCAAATTAATAATATATATATTTGTATTGATAAAATCTATATTTATGACTATACAACAACTAGAATATGTAATTGCCTTAAATACGTATCGGCATTTTGTAACTGCTGCCAAAAAATGTTTTGTTACTCAACCAACAATAACTATTCAAGTTAAAAAATTAGAAAACGAAATAGGTTTTTCAATTTTTAATAAAAGTAAGTCTCCATTTAAGCCTACCGAATTAGGGGTAATGTTTATAATAAAAGCCGAAGTAATTTTACGAGAAGTTAATGAACTGAAAAATATGGTGAGTAAAGAATTAGATAATTTAGATGGCAATTTTAAAATTGGCATTATTCCAACAATTTCACCTTATTTAATACCTTTAATTTCAGGTTCTTTTTCTAAGAAACACCCTAACACTATTCTACAAATTGATGAAATGAAAACATCTAATATCATATTAGCATTACAAAAAAAAGAAATAGATATTGGAATATTAGTAACTCCATTAAATGAATCATTTATTAGAGAGATAAAACTATATAATGAGCCGTTTGTATTTTATGGCTGTAAAAGAGAGTTTGCTGAAAATAAGAAAACTATCTCAGCAAAGGAAATTGAAAATTTAGATAATGTATGGCTTTTGAAAAATGGGCATTGTTTTAGAAATCAAGTATTAAACATCTGTAATAATTCAAATAATAATAAAAACATTAAATTTCAAAGCGGTTCAATTGAGGCTCTAAAAAAAATGGTTGATAATTATGGTGGTTTTACATTAGTACCTGAAATGGCAGTTAACAAAAATGATACTGGTTGTAATATTCAATTTACTGAACCTAAACCTATAAGAGAAGTTAGTATTGTTATCCATCACACCTTTGCTAAAAATGCTCTAATTGAAGCTTTGAGATTAGAGATTCTAGATAAAATACCTAAAGAATTCGTGAGAAATAAGCGGTTTATAAAAATTAATTGGAAATGATTTTTGAATTCAAGTAGTCGTTTTTGTATGAAGCCTAA
>JAZGEV010000009.1:0-2385 GCA_036478895.1 Flavobacteriaceae bacterium
ATGCTTTAGGTCTGTGCTTAACCGAAGTTCAGGCTTATTTATAAAGTCCGCAAAATTTTCAATTTTGGCGGTAATAATTCCGATAAGAAAAAAATTAAAAATTTCGCTACTCGCGAAACTTCCAATTATTTTCTTATCTTTACCAAGCACTAACCTTATACTAGACGTTAGCAACAACCAAAAACAGCAATGAAAATACAGAATGAAAAAAGGAATCATAATTTTAGGGAGTTCAAATAGCAATGGCGAAACAAAAAAAATAGTTTCATTTGTCAGTAAAAGAATGAATTATCCAATTATTGATTTAAGAACAAAACATATTTCTGAATTTGATTATGAATTTAAAAACAAAAATGATGATTTTCATCCAATAATAAAGAACATCGTCAATGATTTTGACATTATAATTTTCGCAACACCTGTTTATTGGTATACTATGAGTGGTATTATGAAAACCTTTTTCGACAGAATCTCTGACTGTCTTAAAATAGAAAAAGACATAGGAAGGAAATTAAAAGGTATGGAAATGGCAGTTATAAGTTGTGGTTCAGATAGAGACCTAAAAAACGGATTTCATATGCCGTTTATAGAAACATCAAAATATCTTGGAATGAATTATATCTCAGATGTACATTGTTGGATTGATAATGGAACTATACCAAATTCCGTAAGGAAAAAGTTAAGTGAATTTATAACAACAATAGAATAATGGACACTCAACTATATTTAGATAGAATAAATTTTCACAAAAAAATAGTTGTGACTAAAGAGGTTCTTTTTGAACTTCAAAAAACACATCTTTTAAATGTGCCTTTCGAAAATTTAGATATTCATTATGGTAAAAAAATAAGCATCCAACCAAACGATATTTATCAGAAAGTGGTTATAGAAAAACGTGGTGGTTTTTGTTACGAACTAAACGGACTATTTCATCAGTTATTAAAAAAAATTGGTTTCAATGTAAAACTTATATCAGCACAAGTACATATAAAAAAGGGAGAATACAGTCCTAAATATGACCATTTAGCAATCATTGCTACTATCGATAATCAGAAATATTTGGTTGATGTAGGATTTGGAAAATTTTCTTTGGAGCCTTTAAAAATAGAGATAAACCAAAAAATTAAAGATAATTTTGGACAATTTAAATTTGACAAATACGATTCTGATTTTTTTCGCATAAACGAAATAGTGAACAATGATTTAATTCCTCAATATATTTTTAAAATTCAGGAATCAAAACTATCAGAATTTGAAAAGAGATGCGATTTTCACCAAACCAGCAAAGATTCACATTTTACACAAAAAAAAGTAATCTCTATTGCAAAAGAAAATGGAAGAATTACATTGAACAATACACGATTAAAAATTACTCATTTAGGAATTGAAAAGGAGATTAGGTTTGATGAAAAAGAATATAAATCAAGACTGAAAGAACATTTTAACATAGAAATAAAAAAGGCAGTTGCTAACAAAATGTAAACGTAATTGCGGGTTTTGTGCATAATTTAAAGTTTGTACCTTTGAACAAAGTTTAGAGATTAATTGAAAGGTAAGTACCTAGAAATCCGCAACTACGCTTACATAAATCGTTGTGCGTCATTAAAAACAGAATTGCTAAATTGAAATATGAATATTAAAAAACTACATTATTTCTCAGGAATTACGATTTCAATTTTCGTAGGATTACACTTGTTTAATCATTTTTACAGTCTATTTGGAGCAAACGCTCATATAGAACTGATGGATAGTTTAAGAGTTGTTTATAGAAATATAATTAGTGAAACTATATTGCTTTTTGCTGTTGCTGTTCAAATTTTTTCAGGAATAAAACTGTTCCTAAAAAAACGTAAAACGAAATCTGACTTTTTTGGAAAACTACAAATTTGGACAGGACTTTACCTTGCTTTTTTTCTGGTCATTCATCTAAGTGCTGTTTTATCTGGTAGAATAATTTTGGATTTAGACACTAACTTTTATTTTGGTGTAGCGGGATTAAATACATTTCCTTTAAATTTATTCTTTATACCTTATTACGGACTTTCAATTATTTCCTTTTTTGGACATATTTCAGCGGTTCATTCGAGAAAAATGAAAAATAAAATATTTGGACTTGAACCAATTAAACAATCGTATGGACTTTTGACAATTGGAATAGTAATTACTCTGATTATACTTTATGGACTAACAAATGGGTTTAACGGAGTGGAAATACCAAAAGAATATGACATATTAATTGGGAAGTAAAACGAACGCACAACAATGGCTATAGTTAATACGGGTTTTGGTGCTTAACTCAAAGTGAAGTGCATTGAACAAAGTCCGCAAAATTTACAATTTTGCGTGTCAATTTTTAAAGGAAAAAGTATAAATTTGGCTAAGTGC
>JAZGEV010000010.1:0-34280 GCA_036478895.1 Flavobacteriaceae bacterium
ATCAATAAATTCATATTCACCATTTTCATCGGTAAATGTAGAGTTGTTTGATGGGCTAAGCGTTACTTTTGCATTTTCTATAGGGTCAAAACTTGCTGATTTAACAACTTTACCTGTTATTTTTCCATATTCTACAAATTCAATTTTGTCTTCAGAACAACTTAAAAGTAGTATTCCTAAAAAAACGATAATGCTTATGTATTTAATTGTTTTCATTTTAATATTTTTTAGAATCCTAGATAGATATTTAATTCAACACCAAATTTAAAAAAGGAGTCATTTCTTGTTCCCGAAATTTTTGTATCAATACTATCTGTAAATAAATCATTCTTTTCGGCAAATAAACGAACCCCATGTTTTTTACCCAATAAATATTCAATACCTGCGCCGTAGTGCATTTTAAAATCGTAATGGTAAAAATCTTTATACAAACCACCAGCGCCTAAATAGACAAATGGAGTTAGCTTATCATTAGGTAAAAAAACATATTCAAAGTTTAGATCTGATAAAAAATAGCGTTCTTTAAAAACGGGTACGTTACTCAAAGTAAACATACTGGTTCGACCACTAATATTAAATTTAGGATTCTTTAAGAAATATTTAAAGCCCAATTGTATGCCATCAAACTCATATGTAGAATTTGCATAATCACCATCAAAATAAGTAGAAAAATAACCGAGATTAAAAGCGCTTTTATGTCTTCTTTTGAAAATTTTTCTATTAAAAAGTTGTGTGTTTTTATCGAGTTCTTTTTCTTTATCGTAGTTTGCAATGACACTATCAACCAATATTTTATCGCCACTTGTTGTCCAAATATTATCTTTAATCCCTTCTATTATCAAAGATTCAACTGCTTTTTCAATGGCTTCTTTCACTGCCAATTGACCAGGTTCATTTTGACTTACACCAGTTTCCACTTCCAACAATCTTTTTAATTTTACAAATTTAAATAGATTCACATCTATGGCTTGGGAAAGTATGGTTTTTGAAATATAAACGGTTTTTAATATTTTTCCATTTGAAGTAGAAACAGCTCTTAAATATACACTAATTCGGTCTTGACGGTATTGAACAGAACCTCCAGTACCAAAATATCGTGCACCAGATCCACCTGTAATGATATTTGAATCATAAGATATAATGCCACCTTCTAATATGACACCTGCAAATAATAATGGTGGTAATGAAACGTTTTGCTTTTTCCCATTTTTTTTATTGTCCTCGTTTCGAGTAGATCTAATAATTTGCCGCTCGTTTAATAAGTTACTTACATTTTCACGTTCAATTGGTACAAACCATTTTGAATCTTCTAAAGCTTTTATTAGTATTGTTGTAGCGCCTTGTGTAACTGCAGTACTATAACTTACACCATTATCTACCTGTTTGTATTGACCGGTTTGATCTCTAAATTTATAAACACCTACTACTATTGGTATTACAGGTTTCAATTCATTTATATAACTACTTTCATAAACCTCTTCTCCAAAACGTGCGTCTTGTTGTTTTGATGGTTGATTGAAATAAGCTGAACATCCACTAAATAAAAATAGAATTGAAATACTAAAAATAATATTTTTCATCTACACTTTATGGAATTATAATTACGGTTTGTTCTCCCGAAGTTGTATCAAAAATACTAAACGATCGTCCATCTGAAGTATCTGAAATATCAACAACCAAGCTACCAAATGTAAATGTACCTTCTTCCAAACCATCTGTTCCAAATTCATCTTGAAACAAATTACGAGATAATTGATTTAACAACTGTCTGTTTAAACTTTCCGTAAAACGTTCTAATTCTGTTTTAACCTCACGTTGAGGTGATTCTTCTTTAAACGTACTTTGAGTGTTTGCTTGGTTTAATAACCAATTGGCATTAAAAGAATTACCGCCTAAAAATGAAGGGTTTATTGGTTTGTATACTATTTCTTGCGCATTACTATAGCCAATGCTAAAAAACAAAATGATTATAGTAATTGTTGTTGTTGTTGCTTTCATAATTTTAAAATAATTTATTTTTCTTCTTTAATGTTTTACTTTTAATGTAATAATTATAGATTTTCCTATTGGCTTCTTGTGCCTGATTGTATAAATACTCCTCTTTGGGTTGTGTTCTAAAGCGGTATATAATTTGATCATTAATTACAATACTTACTTCACTATTTCGTCCACCCAAAGCAGGCTTCTCGTTAATGATTATAATAAATGGATACTTTACATTGTTTAATTGTTTAACCTGTCCAAAAAAATCATAAAAATCTTTACCCAATTTTGTCATGGTGTTTTCTACAACTAAGCCAGACATTTCCATATCACTTTCTTTTACTGCAGATGTGTTATATATTTCATCGACTGCTGAAATAAACAGACTGTCTTTGGATATGAGTACTTTATTTTTTCTTACAAATAAATAAACTTTAATAATATCTTTGTTGCCAATGTTTAATTGTTGTGTAGATAATAATTTTTCCTCATCAACTTCCATTGAAAACTCACCAGATTGTACATTACGACTTAAATTACCAGTATCTGATTTTTTTAAAGCCAGTATGCTATACTTTAATTCACTTTGTATTGTTTTTGAATGATTTAATGCTTTTGCATAAATCGTTATAAAATTATCTTTTTTAACAATTTTAATTTTAGCTTGAATGGAATCTATAGTTGCTTCATTTTGAGAAAACGATAGCGTAATCCCAATGAGTACTAGTACAAGTGAAAAAGATAAATTACGACTCATTATTGATAATTTTTAATAATTATTGTCTGGTTATTTGCTTTTTGAGTAATTTTCATGTTTTTGGTTAAATTGTTTTGTCCAAAAATTTGAATGTCATTATTATTACCTTCTTGAGAAATTTTCATATCCGTCTCTACTGTACTGTAATAAGAATTGTATTCATAATTATTTTTATTACCATCTTGAATTAACACTTGTTTTTTATTATCGGATGATGTTGTGATTTCTGAGGTATTATAATCACCAATTTGTACAACCACAACACTAGACTCAACATTGTTTTGGATGGGTTTCTTTTCATCTAATTTAACGCCTATATTTTCTTGGCGTTTAAAATAGTTATCAATAACCGATGTGTTTGCATCTACAATATTCTGTGCACTTACAATAAAAGTAAAGCATAGAAAACATATAATAAGGGCTGTCTTTTTCATTTTTTTGTTTTTCAAGGGTTCAATCAAGTTAATTGAAATTGTGAAAACAAATTTAGGAATGAAACGCATTTAATTCATTGATACAAATCAACAAAACAAATGATTTAAATCAATATTAAAAATTTCATTAAAAGAAAGGAGGATTATTCATCCTCCTTTCTAGCAAACATCAATCAAAGTTCTTTTTCTTTTTCGGGAAATTTATTAATTGTTTTGATTAACATTTGCGTAATTTACATTACCTGTTTGAGTAATTATATTTTGATGATGATCACCATTTTGATTTGAATACGTTTTGTTTAAATAACCTGTTTGATTTGCATTGGTCAAACTGTAGTCACTAGATTGTAGTGTACTAGTGAAGTTATTATTACCTGTCTGTTTAGAACGACTTTCATTAATATTTCCTACCGTTTGCAAAAAACCATAATTAGTGTTTCCATCTTGCAAATTAAACGTAACATTAGCATCACCATCTTGTGTAACAACTACTTTATTCAAATCACCTTGTTGTACAACACCACTTGTATTATTATCATTAATTTGCTTTGTTGTTGCAGAATTATTATTTCCTATTTGTTGGTATGTTCCAAGATAACCACTTATACTACCATCTACATTGCTTTTATTGTCACCACCTTTTTGAAAAGTAAATGTTGCATTATTATTACCCGTTTGTAATTGATTGGATTCATTATTTGCATCTACAATTTGATATAGAACGCCATTGTTAAAATTTCCTTTTTGAGATTGCGTATTACTACTAAAATCATCTGTTTGCTTTGCTTTTGCTTTATTGTTATCACCTTGTTGAAATTGATTGGATTCGTTATGTTTTCCTCTTTGGATAGATGTCACTGCATTATGAACTCCTATCTGATTTTGAAAAATACTATTTTCAACAATTTTCTGATTTATTTTAGCCTTATTATAATGCCCAGTTTGCGTTTGAGTAGATTCATTTAAATTACCTTTTTGAAAAACAAGTGTACTATTGTTATTCCCCAATTGCGCATCTGTCAACTTGTTTTCAAAGCCAATCTGTTCAATTATGGTAGAGTTATCGTTACCTGTTGATGTAATTGTATTTGAATTGCCTTGTGCAGATAAATTATGCACCACAAATATGAGATACAATATAAGGGTGATTTTTTTCATAATATAGCTTTTTTTTGACTACAAATATGCGCAGTTTTTTCTATAAATATAATGATAAACATCAATACTCTTAGTGACTATAATCAGTTTTAAAAATAGCGCATAAAAAAAGAGAGGTTATTAAAAACCTCCCTTTTAAATTTATAAAATTAATCTAGTATTAGTTAGATTGATTTACCCAAGCTTTATTCATTCCACCTGTTTGTATAACAGTATTTACATGAGTACCATCTGTTTGAGTTATCCAAGCTTTATTTACATTTCCTGTTTGTAAAATATCAGACCTGTGACCAGTTCCTTGCTGATTTACATCAGATAAGTTATCATCACCATATTGTTTAGCAATACTTTTAACATTTACACCATCTTGAAATAATTCTGATGTATTATCGTTACCAACCTGCAATACATCATTAGCATTGAAATGACCAGTTTGATCTGAATTACTTTCGTTATTATTACCATATTGACCAACACCATAATAATTTGTTATTAAAGAAGCACTTCCTGGATATCCACTTGAATCTTGTGCTGAATCACTTTCATTACCACTTCCACTTTGTGTAACGTCAACTCTATTTTTATCACCAGTTTGACGACTAATAGACTCATTCCCATCACCATTAAATTGATTCACATTTAAAATGTTATAATCTCCTAGTTGAAAAGAAGCATTGTTATGATTATCACCAGATTGTGAAATAGTTTCTGAGTTATTATCACCTTCTTGAGTATTCCAAACTAAAGTTAAAGGCCATCCAGCATTGTTATTATTGTTATCACCTGTTTGTGTTACTGTTGACATATTATTTGCACCAACTTGAATTTGTCTAGAATCATTATAATCAACTGCATTTCCTCCTGCCATACCGTCAGTTTGAGTTACATGCGCAGTATTCAAACCACCAACTGTTTGTGTTTGAGTAGATCTATTATATACACCAGTTTGAGTAGCAAAAGCATCATTATCTGTACTCCATTGCGATTGTCTAGATCTATTATTATCTCCAACTTGAGTCGCTACTGCTTCATTATCCGAATGATGCAATGCTTGATGTTGTTTTGAATCATTGTCATTCCCAAATTGATCTGCAGTAGCTTCATTACGATCTCCACCTTGAAAAATATCAGATTTATTATTCATACCATCTTGATCAACATCTGCATCGTTATTATCTGCAGGCGCTACCCAAGCACCTGTTGCATCTTGTACAACATCAGAATCATTGTTCGTTCCTGTTTGGTCAACATGAACATCATTATCATTACCAATAGTGGTAATATCACTTACATTCGATTGCGCGAACATTAAACTTGTAGCTCCACATAAAAGAGCTGTCATAAATAATTTTTTCATAATTTTTGTTTTTTTATGATTAATATAATTTTCTCAAACTATTCGAGACCACAAATATATATTGAATCTCTACTTTTAAGATTGATTTCTATCATTAAGCAAATTGATTTTTATCAACTATTATTATTGTATATTCAAAAAATAATGTATTTTTGTATCAAATTACTAACAACAACATTAATTTTTTATAAAACTAACAACTAGTTTAAAATAATTAATATGTTGAAATTACCCTCTCAAAACCAAGAAATTGGTGAATTATTATTTAAGTCTACTAATGACAGTGTTTTATTAGTTGACGAATTTGGTATAGTACAATATTCCAACACAAAAGTGTTTGGTATGTTTGGTTATAATAGAAAAGCGCTATTTCAAGCAAAAATAGCCTTACTTTTTCCCATTAAATTTTTTAGTGTTATAAATACCTATATATATAGGTGTACTAAAAATAATTATAATACTAAAAATAGTTTTAAAGCATTTGAAGGAAGAAAACGCAATGGCGTTACTTTTCCAGTTGAAGTGAGCATACAGTGTAGCGAGTATAATAATGCTAAAGTTGCATTGATAAGAATTGTTGATAAAACAACGATTGAAACTAAAGTATCTGCTGTAGAAAAGCAACTCTTAAGTTTTTTAGTAAAAGAAAAGGATAAAAATCAAAAACAAATGCAGTTTGTGTCCAAAACATCTCACGAATTGAGAACGCCTTTAACAACTATTTTAAACGCAACCCAATTATTAGATAAATGTAAAGGCTCTACAGAACATATCCATTTACAAGAAAAAAATATTGATAGAATTAAAGGTGCTATTGAGCAATTAACAGGTGTGTTAAATGATTTTTTAACCCTTAACAAAATTAAAGAACAAAAAAGTATCGATATAGCTGAAACTCAATTACCTAGTTTTTCAAATGAGATTATTGATAAACTTAAAAATCAAAATAAATCACCAATACTTTACAAACATCAAGGCATTGAAACGGCAAAAATTGATCGAAATTTAATGTCAAGTGTGTTTGACAATTTATTATCCAATGCCATTAAATACTCGCCCAATAATGCACCCATTCATTTTAAAACAATTATAGAAAATAATACTTTAACAGCAATTTGTACAGATAATGGTATAGGCATCCCAAAAAAAGCAAGAAAAAACCTTTTTGAACGCTATTATAGAGCAAATAACACATCCAATATTCAAGGCACTGGGCTTGGTTTAAGTATAGTGAAAGAACATTTACAAAAAGTTGGTGGTTCAATTTCATTTAAAAGTAAAGAACACGTTGGTTCCGTTTTTACAGTTAAAATTCCGGTAGAACAGACAAACAATAGATCTTCTAATTTACTTTCAATTTCATAATCTAAGAAAATAGTAATTTAATGAAAAAAATTGTTTTAATAGATGATGATAAAGGAATTCGCGAAACAACTCAAGAAATACTTGAATTAGCTGGATATAAAGTGTTTACCTCAGAAAATGGTAAAAAAGGAATCCATCAAATAAAAGACGTAATTCCAGATATTATTCTTTGTGACATCGCCATGCCCGAACTTAACGGTTATGAGACTTTACGCATTTTAAATAGAATGCCACAAACAGCAAAAATCCCCTTTATTTTTTTAAGTTCTCATTCCGATAATAAAGATATTAGAAAGGGAATGAATTTAGGAGCAGATGATTATTTAACAAAGCCTTTTAAAGAAATTGATTTACTGGATGCCATTGAAATACGAATTTCTAGAAGCGAAAAAATGAATCGCATCTTTAATTCAGATATAAATGGTGTGAATGAATTTATTGAATCTGCTCATGAATTATCGCCATTAGAAAATATTTATAAAAAAAACAATCGCAAAAAATACGATAAAAACGAAATTATTTTTAAAGAAAATGACAACGTAAATTTCATTTATTATATTATAAGTGGTCGTGTTAAGAGAATAGAAACCGATTCTCACGGAAAAGAATTTTTGGATGATATACATACCGAAGGAGAATTTTTTGGCTACCTAAACCTATTTCATAACATCAATGCTCAGCACAGAAGAACAGCTATTGTTTTAGAACCAACTGAAATTGCGCTAATTCCAAAAGAAGATTTTAACACCTTAATTAAACAAAACAGAGACGTTTCAATTTCGTTTATAAAATTACTTTCTGGCAATGTTTTAGATAAGGAAGAACGTTTGCTAAAAATAGCCTATGCCTCAGTAAGAGAACGTGTTGCAAGTATTCTATTAAAACATACAACTGATGATAAATTAAAGTTACAAATTTCGCGAGATGATCTTGCTAATTTAGTAGGCACATCAAAAGAATCTTTAATAAGAACACTTACAGATTTTAAAAAAGAAAACGTTATTATTACCGGTAGAGCAGATATTACAGTTATAAAAATAGACAAACTAAAACGCATATCTGAAGGGTTTTAATTCGATTTGATATTAATAAAAAAAATGCTTTGCTTTTAAAATCAAGAATTTAAGACTATTACGCACTTATATCATTACTTTAAAGTACTTATTATTTAATATAATAGGACATTAATAAAATAGTGAAACTTTCAAACAGTCATAAGTTCACACTTTAAAACAAATAATACTTACAAACTTAATAAAATAATGTATTTTGTATTACATATATAAATCAATTACAAAAAACTTGTTTTAATTTACATATATTCCTCCTTTATTTGCATAGAATCTAAAACAAAAAGTTATGTGTGGAATATTAGCCATTATAGGAAAAGGAGTAAACCTTGAAAAAGCAAAACAATTATCGAGTAGAATGCGTCATCGTGGACCCAATGAACATGATATTCATGTAACATCAAAAGGTCATATTTTGTCTCACGAACGCTTGTCAATTATTGATTTACATACTGGAAAACAACCAATACAAGGTTGTGACACAGCTTATATGATACATAACGGAGAAATTTATAACCATAAATCATTAAAAGAAACAATTTTAAAAGAACATACCTTTAGAACGAAAAGTGATAGTGAGGTTATTGTACATCTTTATGAAAAATTTGGTTACGAGTTCTTAAATAAACTAGATGGCGTTTTTGCATTTGTTGTTATAGATGGTGATGATTTTATTGCAGGTAGAGATCCAATAGGTGTAAAACCTTTATACTATGGTAAAGATGCTGAAGGTAGATTGTATTTTTCATCAGAAATGAAAGTAATTGCAGACCAATGTGTAGAATTTGAAGCATTTCCTCCTGGCCATTATTACACGCCAAAAACTGGATTTGTTCGATATTATAAACCCGATTGGTTTGATGAAAAAGTCGCTACAAATGAGCTCGATTTAAAATTAATTAGAGAAACACTTATTAAAGCAACCAAAAAACGATTGATGACCGATGTGCCATTAGGCGTCTTATTATCTGGCGGATTAGACTCATCCTTAACGTCATCAATTGCAATGCGTTTATTAAAAGAAGAAGGAAAAACATTACACTCTTTTTCTATTGGTTTAGATGAAAATTCGCCCGATTTGATTGCTGCCAAAAAAGTGGCTGATTTCTTAGGAACAGAACACCATGAATTATACTTTTCTATAGAAGAAGGTTTAGAAATAATTGATAAACTAGTTTGGCATTTAGAAACCTATGATGTCACATCAATTAGAGCGTCAACGCCAATGTATTTGATGAGTAAACAAATTACAGATGCTGGCGTAAAAGTTGTTTTAAGTGGAGAAGGTGCCGATGAAATGCTTGGTGGATATTTATACTTTGCGGATGCTCCAGATGAATCCGAGTTTCAAAAAGAATGCATTAGAAGAGTTCAATTATTATCAACATCCGATTGTTTAAGAGCCGATAAATCGACAATGGCATTTGGTTTAGAAGCAAGAGTGCCGTTTTTAGATAAAGAATTTTTGGATGTTATTATGAAAACAAAACCGTCAGAAAAACAACCAAAAACTTATGATGGTAAAGAAAAATATATTTTAAGAAAAGCCTTTGACACCAAAGATGATCCATTTTTACCAGATTCAGTTTTATGGCGTCAAAAAGAGCAATTTTCTGATGGTGTTGGTTACAGTTGGATTGATACTTTAATAAAGCATTGCGCAAGCAAAGTGTCTGATAAAGACATGGCAAAAGCGTCCATTATTTATCCGCATAATACACCTTCTACAAAAGAGGCATACTACATTCGCGAGATTTTTAGTAAACATTTTCCTCAAGACGATGCATCAAAGACAGTCCTAAAATGGATTCCAAAATGGCAAGAAAACACAGACCCAAGTGGAAGAGCAAATAAACATCACGTAAAAGCGGATGTGGATATAGCTAAAGAAAAGAGTTTAGTTTTATAGTAAAATAAAAAACACTATAAAAAAGGCAACTCTGTAAAGGAATTGCCTTTTTTATGAGCCCAAAACTAATTACTACCTCCAAACTTTAACCTCTAGAATAAGCGCCCTAGACAAGTTAAAATGGAGGTGTGATTACGTTATTTTTTGAAACGTTTATAAATAAAGTGATTGAATAACTAGTTGTTATTTAGTCATTTTTTAATATCCTTAAAATTAGGATATAATCAACCAAAATTGTTGTACATAAGAATGTCTCTAAATTTTTATTAAAAATTTTCTCGTATATTAGCCAATAACACAAAACAACTTACAACTCATCTAATTATGAAAAAAATTACCCTCATTTCTTTACTTGTTTTTTATAGTTTTATTACTTATGGGCAAAATTCTTGTTCAAATGCTTTGTCAGTTTACGCTGGATCAACTACTGTAAATAGTATCAACGGAACTGATCCTGCATTACCAAATTGTTTGAGTAATGTAGATGCTTCCTTAGCAGAATGGTACAAATACTTACCAAATAATGATTACACAATCACTATTTCTACAGACTTATCACAAAACGGCAATACAGATACTCGTTTTCATGTTTTTACAGGTTCTTGTGGTAATTTAACTTGTTTTGCGGGTGATGATGATGGTGGAAGTGTGTATTACAATTACGCTTCTGTTGACCAATTTAATGTCGTTGCTAATACCGTTTATTACATTGCGTTTGATAATAGATATACATCCAATGGCTTTGATTTTGAATTAACCGAATCTACAATTAATCATAATGCAGTCACTTTTACAAGTCAATCTATTTCAAACCTAGGATCTCCATATATGATAACCGATATGAATGGTGATTTTTTGGATGATGTTGTAACAACCAACACCAATTCGGTCAATATAAATTATCAAAAAGCCAATGGGACTTTTGACAATGTGGTTACAAATACTACTGCTGCAACAAATACGGCATCTTGGAGTACAGCAGCTGGAGATTTAGATGGAAATGGGTATATGGATTTATTGTATGGCGGTGGCGGAGGTGCAACATTTATGTATGCAAATGTTAGTGAAACTTCAAACCCTTCCAACGCTTATGCTACAAATTACACACAATATTCTCCATCAATTTATATATTTTCTCAACGTACAAATTTTATTGACATTAATAATGATGGATTATTAGATGCTTTTGTTTGTCATGATGTAAATTCCAATGTTTATTTTATAAATGATGGAAATGGTGGATTGGTAACACATCAAGTTGGTGATGGAAACAGTGTGGATCTAGGCGCTTTAGGCAGAAATTATGCTACATTATGGGTAGATTATGATAATGATCAAGATGCCGATGTTTTTATATCTAAATGTGGTGGCGATTCTCAATCCACAAAAAATAGACTTTATCAAAATAATGGCGATGGTACATTTACCGATGTTAGTATTGTTTCGGGTTTAAACTCATCTATTCAAACCTGGTCTTCTGCTTGGGATGATTTTGATAACGATGGTTTTATGGATGTGTTAGTAGGTGCAAGCTATGGTGCTAATGAATTTATGCGCAACAATGGCGATGGCACGTTTAGTAATATTACAGCAGGCTCTGGCTTTGATACTTTTACCGATACAAGTGTAGAATATTTAGCTAAAGATTTTAACAACGATGGTTTTGTTGATGTTTTAGCATCTGGTTATGTCATGATTAATAATGGTAATATGACTTTTACAAGATCGATTCATCCAGTTGGAGTTGGTGCTGTTGGCGATGTTAATAATGATGGTTTTATTGATGTTTTTAGTAACGGAAATTTAAAAATAAACGAAGGCATAGTAGGGAAATGGTTAAAAGTTAATTTAACTGGTGTACAAAGTAACTTAGATGGTATTGGTGCAAGAATTGAGGTTACGTCAACACTTGGAACTCAAATTAGAGATGTTAGAAGCGGTGTAGGTTTTAGACACATGAGTAGTTTAACAGCCCATTTTGGATTAGGTGAAGATAGCGCAATTGATAATGTCACTGTTTATTGGCCGTCTGGAAATATAGATTCCATAGACAATCCTTCAATTGATGCTACTATAAATATTATTGAAAACTCTGCGCCTTTAAGTATCAATGAAAATCTAATTTCTTCAATTTCTTTATATCCAAACCCTACAACTAATGAATTAACGATTAAATCTCAAAATTCTCTAGAGAATAGTATCATAGCAATTTTTGATATTCAAGGAAAAAAGGTGTACAATTCTTTTTATAATTCAGATAAAATCAATGTTGCTAATTTAGAACAAGGTATTTACTTTCTAAGAATCATTCACGAAAATAAAACAATCAAATTAAAATTCATTAAACATTAAATAATGCAACAATACAAATTTCAATACCTTTTAATTATCCTCATTTTAGTTTCTTTTTTTTCTTGTAAAGATGATGATGCTGGTTATTCAACAATTTACAGTGATATTTATACATTACCATTTACACCTTTTAATTATAGTAATGTAAATTTTCCATCTACATTTAATAGTTATGTTATGGGCTTAGACAATACACCAATAGACAACCCAATTACCGATGATGGAGCAACACTTGGACGTGTTTTATTTTACGATAAAAATATGTCTTTTAATAATACAATATCTTGCGCAAGTTGTCATTTTCAAGAATTTGGATTTGCAGATCCAAGCACAAGAAGTATGGGTTTTGGAGGCGAACATACTAGAAGAAATTCAATGAATATAGTGAATTCTGGCTTTTACGAACCAAAAAATTTTTTTTGGGATCACAGAGCCGAAACTCTAGAACAACAAGTATTAATGCCTTTACAAGATGGCATTGAAATGGGTATGACATTAGATTTAGTTGTAGAAAGAGTCTCTTCAAAAGATTATTATAAACCATTATTTAAAAATGCTTTTAGTAGCGAAGAAGTGACAAGTGATAAAATTTCTAAAGCATTAGCTCAATTTGTTCGTTCTATTTATTCTTTCAATACAAAATATGATGCTGGAATAGAAGCAACACAAAACATATTTGTAGATTTCCCAAACTTTACAGCGCAAGAAAACTTAGGGAAAGATGTTTTTAACGGTAAACTAACCCCAAATGCCAATGGAACTTGTGTTTTTTGTCATATGACAAATGCCAATTTAAGACACGATATTCCTTTTAATGCCAATGATGTAAATCAAGTGATTTTCACCAGCTCAAGAACCGATAATATTGGATTAGACGAAGATGATCGTTTGCCAGGAGTTGATAATGGTTTAGGAGAAATTTCAGGAATAACACATGAAAATGGCGAGTTTAAAACACCTTCTATTCGTAATATTGAACTAACATCACCTTATATGCATGATGGCCGTTTTCAAACTTTAGAAGAAGTGGTTGAGCATTATAGTACAGGCATAAAAGATCATCCATATTTAAGTGATCATATGATTAATGGTGACCAAACTCCTCGAAATTTAAATTTATCTGAAGCCGAAAAGGCTGCTTTAGTGGCTTTCTTAAAAACTTTAACAGATGAGACATTGACTACAGATGCTAAATATTCTAACCCATTTGTGAATTAACTTTTTTCTATCTAAAATAATGATAGTGTTCTATTGAATCGCTAATTCAGTAAATAATATAAAAACCATTAAAAAACCCGCTACATAATGTAACGGGTTTTCACAAACTATTTACCTTTTTATTATTTTTTAATTTTTATCAGGCAACGTAGTATAGCGTTTTGCATAATCTAACATTTGCTCAGCAAAAGTATCTGGTTGTGTTATATCAATTCTTGTTATTTTTCCATCAGCATCTTTATTGGCTACTAAAACTGGATTTACAAAACCACTATATGGTGCCGATTTGAATTTACTATTACGTTTTAAAACTTCGGCATGTATTTTTTGATCTACTTTTACACCATAATTTTCAACTAAATCTCTTCCAGCTTCAAAGTCACCTTCCGATTTTATACGCTGTATCTCGCGTAATAATTCGCCAAACAAAACACGTAATTTTTTGTAATCACGCACAACAAAATAGGTTTTGTTGTCTTTAACAACTTTTTCAATAACCTTATCTTTTGCCCCTTTTTCAAATGCCCAAGCTGCAACCAATTGTCGATTACGCATGTGTGCTTCTTCTATATCTGCACCCAAATCCAAACGAATTAACTGTGTCATTAAACCATTACGAATATAGCCATCAAAGGCAGCTTTTCCTATACCTTTTGCTGACGGAGAAATACCCATTTCAACTAATTTTTCACTTGGTAAAAAATACAAGCCTACTAAATCTGCTCTTGCTTCTTCTAATGTAGAGGCATAATTTTTCATGGTTTCTTTTGGCTGTCCAATACCTGGATTTATCAAGCCACTTGCATGACCTACCACTTCGTGTAAAGCTGTATGTAATTTATCAGCTAAGCCTCCATATTTTACTTCAGCATTAAACTCTTCATCAGTAAAAGTAAATTCTTTTAAACGTCCAGTTCCACCAGCACCTGCATAAGCCGCAATGATATTCCCTAGCGATACAGATTTTGAACCGTGTTGTTGTCTAATCCAATTGTTGTTTGGTAAATTAACTCCAATTGGTGTTGATGGTGATGCGTCACCAGCTTCACCAGCAACATTTACTGTTTTGTACGAAACACCAACTACATTTTTCTTTTTGTGATTTTCCATTATAGATGAATTATCCTCGAACCATTGAGCCGATTCTGCCACAATTGCCATTTTTTTGGACATTTCAAAATCTTTAATTTCTACAATTGTTTCGTAAGAACCTCTATAACCTTTTGGGTCATTATATACTTCTATAAATCCGTTTATATAATCAATATCACCTTCTGTATTGGTTGCCCAAAGCACGTTATAATCGTTCCATTTTTGCAAATCTCCTGTTATGTAATAATCAATTAACACACCAAGAGCTTTGGCTTGTTTTTCATTTTCGGCAACCGTTTTTGCTTTCTTCAACCAATAAATAATTTTATCGATAGACTTACCGTACAAACCTCCACTTTTATAAACACGCTCTTTTAATACGCCATTTTCTTTAACCAATTGAGAATTTAAACCCAATTCTACAGGTTCTTTATCATTAGGATTTGCAAGTTTTCCATAAAAAGTATCAACATCTTTTGCGGTAACATTTGCACCATAAAAGTTTACTGCCGATCCTAAAATCAATCCTTTTTTAGTATCTAAATTTACTTTTTTTGCATCTTTTGCATTAAAAACAACATCATAAGCTTTGCCAGTTAAAGTGGTTTTTGTTTCTTTTAATAACGTATTAAAATAGGTTTTACTAAATGCTGGTTTAAATTTATCATTGGCATAATGATGGTGAATTCCGTTTGCAAACCAAACTTTCTTTAAATAGGTTTCAAAAAATTTCCAATCTTTAGTTGTTTTATCGCCTTTAAAAGTTGCGTAAACTTGTTCTAATGCTCTACGTATTTTTAAATTGTGACGGTAATTTTGATCGTACATAATGTCACGACCACTCAAACCAGCTTCGGTTAAATAATAAACGAGTTTTTGTTGTTTT
Organism: Flavobacteriaceae bacterium; assembly: GCA_036478895.1. Taxonomy (GTDB): domain Bacteria; phylum Bacteroidota; class Bacteroidia; order Flavobacteriales; family Flavobacteriaceae; genus S010-17. The sequence goes on from JAZGEV010000010.1 coordinate 15,582, forward strand.
AAGGATAATTTATCCCATTGCGGAATTTTATATCGTAACACTTTAATATCTGAAAACTGTTCTACAAAAGTTTCTTTTTCTTCAATTTTTGAAGCTTCTCTTTTTTCTACGTCTTGCGATTCCTTTTTACAAGATGTCGCTAGTAAAGTAAAGAAGACAATACTTATAATTACTATTTTTTTTAAGTGTTTCATATTAGTTTATAGTTTAAATGTTAATCAAATATTTTTTCAAAGTTACATAAAGTTTTTATAAGTCATTTTTTTAAATTGTATATTTGCCTTACTAACTAAAAAAAACCACCATGAATTTAAAAAAATTAAGTCTTCTTATTCTATTTTCTCTATTTATTTTAATAGGATGTAAAAAAAATGATGCACCAAAAACAACGAGTGAATCTCAAGTGAAACCGACTAAAAATAACCCTTTTATTGGCACATGGTCACGTAGTTTTTCTATGGGACAAGATGTCACTGCGCAGGTTACGTATGATTTTCATAAAGATAGTGTAGTGTATAATATGGCTGGACCTATGAATTTAAAATACACTTTAAAAAGCGATCAATTTATCGCAAAAGATAACCGTTGGATTGTTAAAAAGGATAGTATTCCTTATGTAATATTCGCTAAAAATATTACCGACAAATCCATTACCTTATTAAAGATGAAATTGAAAAATAAGGAAGAAGGTTTAACTATGAAATTTCCAGCAGATTCTGCACGTAGTAAATTTAGTAGTTGGAATGTTTATTTGAAGAAATAAGGATTATGAATAAATTATAATAGTCAGGGTTTCACTTAAAGTGACGCCCTGATTTTTAAGTTAAAACGCATTCACTGTTTTACGAATTGCAACCAATTTAGTCAATAAATCTTCTAAATAATCTAGTTTTAACATATTAGCACCATCAGATTTTGCACAACTTGGGTCGTAATGAGTTTCTAAGAAAATACCATCTACACCAACTGCAATTCCAGCTTTAGCAATTGTTTCAATCAGTTCTGGTTTTCCTCCAGTTACACCACTTGCTTGGTTTGGTTGTTGTAAAGAATGAGTAATATCCAAAACCGTTGGCGCATATTGTTGCATGGTTGGAATGCCTCTAAAATCTACAATCATATCTTGGTAACCAAACATAGTTCCTCTATCGGTAATCCAAACTTGATTATTACCAGATTCTGTTACTTTTTTTACGGCGTGTTGCATAGCATCTGCACTCATAAATTGCCCTTTTTTAAGATTTACAACCTTACCCGTTTTTGCTGCAGCAACTACAAGGTTTGTTTGACGTACCAAAAATGCAGGTATTTGTAATACATCTACATATTTAGCTGCTTTTGCTGCATCACTAACTTCATGAATATCAGTTACCGTTGGCACATTAAAGTGACTACCTACTTTTTTAAGAATTTCAAGTGCTTTTTCATCACCAATTCCTGTAAAACTATCCAAACGAGAACGATTTGCTTTTCTAAAACTGCCTTTAAAAATAAATGGAATTTCTAATTTATCCGTAATTTTTTGAATTTTTTCACAGATTTCAAATGCCATTTCTTCACTCTCTATAGCGCAAGGACCAGCTAGTAAAAAGAAATTACCACTCTTGGTATGTTTTATATTTGGAATTAAATCTAGATTCATAATTAGTATGTTTTTTGCAAAGATAGTGTTTTGTTATAAACCCTTTATTATTTTTTAATAAAGTCATTCCAAATTTTGTAATGTACATTTATTTAAAACTTGACTTGCAATTTATTTTACCTAACTTTGTTGAACATTATAGTTATACCATTAAAACGGGTTCATATATTTATGTTCAATCACAATTATCCAATACAGGTAAGCTATATTCAAAACGAAACTATTTATCTACAAATTTTACGTTGAACTGCGCCTAATTTAAGCATTACAAATCCAATTTCAAGTTTAATTCCTTCAATTGTACAGTATCAATATTAGATGGCGCATCAATCATAACATCTCTACCCGAATTATTTTTTGGAAAAGCAATAAAATCACGTATTGTTTCTTGTCCTCCAAGTATAGAAACCAAACGGTCTAACCCAAATGCTAATCCACCGTGAGGTGGCGCGCCATAAGTAAAGGCATTCATTAAAAAGCCAAATTGCTCTTGGGCATCTTCTTTGGTAAAACCAAGATAATCGAACATCATTTCTTGGGTTGCTTTGTCGTGAATTCTAATAGAACCACCACCAATTTCGTTACCATTTAATACCATATCATAGGCATTTGCTCGTACACTTTTTGGATCGGTTTTTAACAACTCAATATCTTCTGGTTTTGGTGACGTAAACGGATGATGCATGGCGTGAAAACGGTTTGTATCTTCATCCCATTCTAATAATGGAAAATCTACAACCCATAACGGTGCAAATACTTTTGGATCACGTAAGCCTAACATTTCTGCCAATTCCATTCTTAAAGCACTTAATTGTGTTCTTACTTTATCAGTATCACCTGATAAAACACAAATTAAATCACCTTTTTTAGCATTGGTAATTTCCGCCCATTTAGCTAAATCATCTTGATCGTAAAATTTATCTACCGATGATTTGTAGGTTCCATCATCATTACAACGCGAATAAATCATTCCCAATGCACCAATTTGTGGGCGCTTAATCCATTTTATGATGTTGTCAATTTCTTTACGGGTAAATTTATTTCCACCAGGAACAGCAATTCCTACAACTAGTTCAGCCGAATTAAACACACCAAAGTCTTTGTGTTGTGTAACTGCGTTTAATTCGCCAAATTTCATATCAAAACGAATGTCTGGTTTATCATTACCATACGTTTTCATAGCGTATTCATACGTTATTCTTGGAAATTTATCAACCTCAATACCTTTAATTTTTTTTAAGAGATGTTTGGTTAAACCTTCAAATTCATTTAGAATATCTTCTTGTTCCACAAATGCCATTTCACAGTCAATTTGTGTAAATTCTGGCTGTCTATCAGCACGTAAATCTTCATCTCTAAAGCACTTCACAATCTGAAAATACTTATCCATTCCACCAACCATCAATAATTGTTTGAATGTTTGAGGCGATTGTGGTAAGGCGTAAAATTGCCCTTCATTCATTCTACTTGGCACTACAAAATCTCGCGCACCTTCGGGCGTAGATTTGATTAAATAAGGTGTTTCTACATCAATAAAACCAGCATTTGATAAGTAATTACGTACTTCCATTGACACTTTATGACGAAAAATTAAATTTTCACGTACCGGATTTCTACGAATATCTAAATATCTGTATTTCATACGGATATCTTCTCCACCATCGGTTTCATCCTCAATAGTAAAAGGTGGTGTTTCGGATTTATTTAATATTTCTAATTTAGAAACTAATATTTCAACCTCACCCGTTGGAATATTATTATTTTTTGATTGTCGCTCAATAACTTTTCCAGTAACCTGGATTACAAATTCACGTCCTAACTTTTTAGCTGTTTCAAAAACAGTTTTATCTGTACGTTCTTCATCAAAAATAAGTTGTGTAATGCCGTAACGATCACGGATATCTACCCAAACCATAAACCCTTTATCTCTAATTTTTTGAACCCAACCACTAAGTGTTACCTCTTGGTTTATGTCTGTTAATTTTAATTCTCCGTTATTGTGACTTCTATACATTTTTTTATTTTTGTAGGTGCAAAGTTACGTTATTTCTCTAAATTTTCTTTTAGAATTTGAAATATTAGTACTAATAAAATATCAATTAAATTGTTTATGAATAAACTCATTTAATTATTAATACTAATTTCATAAATGTTAATAAAAATTTCACTATCATTACACACCTAACTTAATTTTATGTCAATCACCACATTACCCGAAATTACCAATAGAATTTTATCTCAAATACCAGACAGTATAAAATTATCTGATAAAGACATTGAAATTTTACATGCTAGTAAAGATTTTGTATTAGATAGAGAAGATGTTATTTTTGAAAAGTTTTTTGAGATTTTATTAAATTTTGAGCCAACAAAAAATGTTTTTAAAGAAGGAGAAATTCCTATTGTAACCAATGTTTTTAAACGCTGGTTAAAAATTACTTTAAGTAGTGAGTTTAATGATAAATATTGGCAGTGGCAAACTTTTGTTGGGTTAGTACATATTAAAAGAGGCATCACAAACAATGTGTTTATTTCTATGCTTAGTGTTATTACAGAAATGTTGGTTGAAGAAGTTGTTACTAATGTAGATAAAGAAAATGCAATTCCAATATTAAAAGCTTGGTTGAGATTAAGTAGAATGTTATCCTCTTTAATATCGGAAAGCTACCGTATATTTTATTTAAAAACCGTTGAAGACGTAACCAATATTAATGAAAAGTTATTGGATAAGATGTCCCATTTGGCTATAGACAAATTATTAAAAGAGAATCAAGATTTCCGATTATAATTTAGATTTTTATTAAAGTGAAAAGTGAGATGGTTTAAAAAATAAAACGAACTGAATAAAATCCAATCCGTTTTAAAAAAAACAACCTCTTTATCTATTTTAATTAAAAAATAGTAATTTATTCTTATTAGTTTAAATTGTAGATATAGCCAATACTCAAATATAAAAGCCAATCATTATGTTTATTTGCGTCTAATGTTGGACTTAATCCATCTATAAAGTCTGAATTAAATCGTTGCCATCTAAAATCTAATAAATAAATAGATTTATTATAAAATTCTTTTGGTTTTAATCTCGCGCCCATTCCTATTGTTAAAGATGTTGAATTTTTTTTGTCTAAAAACACACCATCATCATATACACTTGGAATTAAATTTGAATCAGTTTCAATATCACCTAAGGCAGATATTAGTTTAGGTGAATTTGAATTTCCTAAAAACCCAAAACTTACATATGGATCTATCTTTTTTCTATCAGACATGTTAAAAAGAGTATATTCAATTTGTAATCCGTAATTTATAGTATTGCTTGTGCCCTTCATAGAATTATAATATTGTGTGAATGATGGGTTGCCCTGAGTGTATTTCCCTCTTTGTATTAAATTAGTTTTCATAAAAGAGAGTTCTAACCTAGCTCTTAAATGTTCTTTTAAGAAGGTTGTTCTATCATTCCATTGTTTTCTAAAATTATCATAACTTACGTAATACACGCCACCAATGCCAAAACCCATATTAGCATAACTAGAGCCAAAATGACCTCTTTCTCCGTAATCGGATTGCATAGAAGTTGCTCCAGAAATGATTCCAACATCGTACAATAAATCTTGAGATAAGACTGAATTATGAATGAAAATTACAAGTATAAAAATTAACTTTCTCATTTATTTTCTAATTTTTTAACTCTTGCTTCTAAAGATTTTATAAGCTTGTTTTGTTCTTGGATAGCTTTTGTTAGAATTGGAATGATTTCACTATAGTTTACTCCTAACTTATCATTTTTCTTTAAAACTGGCTGTTCACCTTCTTTTTCAGTAACGTAACTGTGTGTTGTGACAACATTTGGTATTACCTCTAATAATTGTTGGGCAGAAAATCCAATTTTTGATGTTTTATCTAGTCCATCTTTCCATTGATAAGTAATTGGGTCTAATTGAAGTATTTCATCAAGACCAAACTTTAGTGGTTTAATATTTTTTTTCAAAGTAATATCACTAGTTTGTATTAAACCATTTATTGCCCAAACAGAATGCCATCTTTGTGCAGAATTACCTAATTGAAATGCTGGAGATCCCATTGGATAATAAGGCAACCAACTGCCATAAACAGACATCTCTAAATTACCAGAATCCATAATATATTCCGTAGAACCTAATTGAATTGCTGTTCCGTTAGTGTTACTACTTTTATAGAATGATGCAACATATTCTATTGTATTTCCGTTTATTGTATTGCCATTATTAGTCAAACTTAATATGTTAGTACCTGCAAACATTATGTTGTTTCCAGCATCTATACCAAAAGCATTTGGGTTATTATTGGACTCTATTCTAAAATCTAAATCTAAACCTTGTTCATTAATAACTGATAAATACCCTGCATCAAATCTGTGTTGTATATTTCCGTTGTTATAAAGAACAAATAACCCTTCATCATTTACATTTGTTATTCTTGCAATTCTTTGGTTTGTATTTCCTATATCAAACCAATCTGTTTGTCCCCAAACAGATAAGGTTGGTTCTGAACTTCCTGGAAGTAAATCTATTTTCATTCTATTGTTACTAGCACTTATAAAATTAAAAGCATCATCTAAATCATTATAGTTTAAGCCATAATTTGTAAATCCAGGTGAATGCGCTAATACCATTCTTGTTGAAGAACCGCCATTGGCAAACATATTTATCATTGGATCACTAGCGCCAGAAACAGTTGCAAAAGTAATACTAGTGTCATCGCTGTTAAAAACAATATCATCATTTGCTGTCGCAACATCTAAATTTGTACCTGTTCTTTGCCAATAGTTATCATTATTTAGTAGTTGCCAAGCAGTGCCGTTATAAAAATAATAGCCACTTATTAAATTCGTTTGATAAATTAATAAGCTTGTTGCTGGTGTTGCAATAGCATTTCGTTGCGCAAAGGTCATTCTTGGAATAAGCAATCCTCCTGTGGTTGAATTAATCTCTAACTCGGAAGAAATGTTAGGAGTTATAGTACCAATACCAACTTGGGCAAGTATAATAAAAGGTACTAGAATTATTAATAAGGTTATTTTGATTTTCATAATGAGTTGTTTATAAATTAATCTAATTGATAATAAGCAGTGATATTATCATACTCAAATGGGTCTCCAAATTCATCGGTAACTAATGGAAAATTATTATAATTTACTATCATATAAGTAATTCCAGCATCTTCAATAACATTGTAAGTAACTGTATCTCCATTTTTTGTTATTGTTCTTGTAGAATCAGTCTTTGTCCAAGTAATTTCATCTGTTTGATTGTCAATTGCAATACAAGTTATTTCATATTCACTAGTTCCTGCATTATATACTATTAAATTTCCGTGTCCTGAGATTTGTGCTGTTCCTGTTCCATCACTTTTTAATTCTGAAACGTTATTAAAGATACAATTTGAATCAATTTCATTTACAAGGTTAGAATTTGCAATACCATCTCCATTATAATCGTGTTCATCTTCTGAAACTGTATGCGAGTATCTCCAAGTTTCTACTGTTGTAATTGGTTCATCTTCTGGTTCATCCTTACTACATGAACTAACTAAAAAGTTAAATAGTAAAAGAGTAAATAAGATTTGCAGTGTAATTGATTTTTTTGTTTTCATAATATTTATATAAATTGGTTAAATTAATTCTTTTTAAAAGTTGTTTTTTTAATTACTATATTTCTGTTTATTATTTTTAATTCATAGATCCCTTTCTTTAAGTAGTTAATATTTAAAGAAATTTTATGTGTAGGTATATCTTTAAGTTTACCTTCATATTTTTCACTTTTCATAAATTTTATTTGAGGGAAAACAATTGTGTTATTAATTCTAAGCAAATGTATATTGTGTAAGATTTATATGTTATAAGTATTGTAACAAATACTATAATTATTGTAACATGAGTAGAAAAGGGGAAAACCCCTTACTTTTTAAAGGCGTTAAAACAATCTAAATTTATATGTAAAACTTCTTTTTTAAAACATATTAATATGTTGTAAAAATGATAAATAGCAAAAAATGAAAATTTCTAATTCTTAGAATTAGCGTACTCAGAAGGTGTACAGTTATATACCTCTTTAAAACGTTTACTAAAATAGGCATGGTCATTAAAACCAACACTATAACCTACTTGAGATACATTAATGTCTGACTTTTTTAATAAATCCGCTGCAAGTTTTAAACGTTGGGATCTAATAAATTCTGAAGTTGACATACCAAAAAGTGCTTTTATTTTTCTATGTAGCTGCATTCTGCTCATACTCACAGCATTACAAAATTCTTTCGTATTAAATGATGATTCTAATAAATTATCGTCCAATACGGTTTGTAAGCGCTCTAAAAATAACTGGTCGATAGAATTTATAGCTACATCTACAGGTTTTAAAATAACTTCTTGGCTAAACCTTTCTTGTAGTTTTTTTCTTATTTCTATCCGTTTTTCTACTTTTAATTTAAGTAAATCTTCGTTAAATGGTTTTGTTATATAATCATCTGCACCTATTTTAACGCCTTTAATTTCATTTTCTTCTCCTGCTTTTGCAGTAAGTAGGATAATAGGTATATGACTTGTTCTTTCATCTACTTTTAAAGTATTACATAATTCTATACCGTCTTTTATTGGCATCATTATGTCACTAATAATGATATCTGGTATGTGTTTAATGGCTAAATCTATACCTTCTTGACCATTTTTAGCTTGTAATATTGAGTACGTATCACTAAAAATTGAACTTACATAAGTACGAACATCTGTATTATCTTCAACAATTAATAAAATTGGCATTTCGTTATTTAAATCGGTTGATTCTTGATTTTCTGTTTTGTAAAGAGCTTCCTCTTTAATAAGATTTTGATCAAAATTAGATGGTATTAATACGATTTCATCCTCTTTAAAACTTACTTTATTAATTGGAAGAACAATTTTAAAAACTGTCCATTTATTCTCGCTACTTTCTACAGTAATTTTACCTCTATGTAATGTTACCAATTCTTTAACCAATGCCAAACCAATTCCAACGCCTTCGCTTACGTTATTTGTTTGATAAAAGCGTTTAAAAACTTTGCGAAGTTCTTTTTCTGTTAATCCTTTACCTGAATTCTTTACTTCAAAAACTAATTTATCATCTTCAATAAATGTATTGCAAATTATAGTTCCATTTTCTGGTGTATATTTAATAGCATTTGAAAGTAAGTTTGTTATTATTTTCTCAATGGCGTCTTTATCAACCCAAGTATTTTTATTAGTATTGTTTGTATTAATTATAAAATCAATCTTTTTTTGTTTGGCTTTAAACGAAAACCCATCAATTAAATTACCAATAAATGGTATTGCTTTTGTTTTTAAAACTTTTAACTTTAAACTGCCAGATTCTAATTTTGAAATATCTAAAAGTTGATCGACTAAAGTAAGTAATCTATTAGAATTACGTTGTATCATTTTAAAATCTTGAATGTCCTCTTCTTTTAAATTTTGTTTTTTTAATTGTTTTTGTATAGGACCAGATATAAGTGTTAGTGGTGTTCTAAATTCATGTGAGATATTTGTGAAAAAATTTGATTTTAGTTTACTTAATTTAATAAGGTTTTCCTTTTTTTGTTTTTCATTATTGAAATCTATTTGATTCTTAACCTCTCTAATTGCAAGATGTTTATTCTGTAAAGAAACAACTATTGAAAACAGAATAATTTCTATCAATACAGCTCCTAAAAAATAAAATGGATTTCCAAATATTAAACTTAAACTTTGACCTAGTATTAAAAATAAACTCCCTAGTATAACAAAGCGTTTTAAAAGGCTCAATTTTTTACTAATTAAATAGATAAATACAGCTATAGAAATAATTAAATAGGTATAATTAAAGTAATTATGAATAACAAAACGGTACTTGAAATATGGAAAAAAAATCACAAGTATTAACTCCAAAATAGCAAATAGAAAAGAAAATAGTATCGTATATTTAGCTAATCTATATATTTTTAGAAAAGATTCTTTAACTTCAATAAATTTGACAACAAAATAAAAATAAGTAGTAGCTGTCATAACTATGCTAAACATTTCAATATATGCACCTGTTCTTGGATGAATCATATTAAAAAAATTGTGAAAAACAGGAAATGTTGGAATAAAAATAAAAGATGTAAAAAATAAATAGAAGCTATAATTTAAGAAATTACGATCTTTTAAAACTAAAAAATTAACCAAAAATAGTAAGGCAGCTAAAAAAATTACTGCAATAAATATTTGATAATCATTAGTGTTACTATAATTAATTACATTACTATTATGCCAATTATCCTTACTGTTAGAAAACAGCAAATAACCATCCTTTTTTAGAGAATGTAGCCCGTTTTTATACAATGGTTTTTTATTGAAATAGAAAGGTTTTGAAAAATCAATTGTTTTAGTTTCTAGTTTAATTATTGAAGCATCACTTGTGTCATACTTAATTCTTTTATTCTTACTATATGAACCACAATTATATTTCACATAACCTTTTATTTGGGGAATGTAAAAATCACTATCATCTACAACATGAGGCGTAATTATAAGGTATTTAGTTTTAACTTTCGGTAAAATTTTAATAGTATACCAAGTAATGGCTTGTATATTAAGAGGAGGTTTTTTTAACGACAGGAATGATTTGTTTTTAACATCATCAAACGATAATTTTCGAGTCTTATCTACATAATAGTCCGTATATCCTTCCATAGAGATTAAACTATCTCTATGCACAACAATAATCTCCTTTTTTTGACAAAAAGAATTAGTAATTATAAAAAAAGATGCAATTAAAATTAACTTTTTCATATTGTTATCTATAGAATCTTTAAAGAACAAATTTGGATAAAGATACATTATTAATTAAATAGCAAATATTTTTAATAGATTTTCATTTAATATTCAATACTTTTGTTAAAATAAATCACAATAAATGACCACCATAAATAATTTCGAGTTCAAAGATAAAAAAGCATTAATCAGAGTAGATTTTAATGTACCGTTAAACGATGAATACAAAGTAACCGATGCCACTAGAATTCAATCGGCAAGGCCAACAATCATCAAAATTTTAGAAGATGGTGGAAGTGTTGTATTAATGTCACATTTAGGTCGCCCAAAAGGTGTGGAAGATAAATTTTCATTAAAACACATTGTTGCTACGGTAGAAAAAATCATTGGTGTAAACGTTAAGTTTATTACAGATTGTGTAGGTGATGAAGTGGAGAATGCAGTCGCAAATCTAGAAAATGGAGAAATTTTATTATTAGAAAATTTACGTTTTCATCCCGAAGAAAAATCGGGCGATAAAGCCTTTGCAGAAAAATTATCTAAACTAGGCGATATTTATGTAAATGATGCTTTTGGAACAGCACACAGAGCGCACGCATCAACAGCAGTAATTGCTCAATTTTTTCCTGAAAATAAATGTTTTGGATTACTATTAGCGAAAGAAATTGTAAGTATCAACAAAGTGTTGAACGATAGTAAAAAACCCGTAACCGCTGTAATTGGTGGCGCAAAAGTGTCTTCGAAAATTGATGTTATTTTCAATATTTTAGATAAAGTCGATAATATTATTATTGGCGGCGGAATGGCTTATACATTTATTAAAGCCTTAGGTGGAAATATAGGAGAATCTATTTGTGAAGATGATAAAATGGACTTAGCATTAGAAATTTTAGCGAAAGCGAAAGCGAATAAAACACGAATTCATTTACCAATAGATGTTAAGGCTGCAGATAGTTTTAGCAACGATGCAAAAACCATCATTGTAGAAGCAAATGATATTCCAGATGGTTGGCAAGGTTTAGACGCTGGTCCAAAAACAAATGTTGGTAATTCTTTTGTAATAATGGGATCCAAAACCATTTTATGGAATGGTCCATTGGGCGTTTTTGAAATGAAAAGCTTCGAAAAAGGAACCAAAGAATTAGGCTTTGCTATTGCTGATGCTACAGCAGAAGGTGCTTTTTCATTAGTTGGTGGTGGCGATTCTGTAGCTGCAGTAAAACAATTTGGTTTTGCAGAAAAAATGAGTTACGTTTCTACTGGTGGTGGCGCAATGCTTGAAATGCTAGAAGGAAAAAAATTACCAGGTATTGAAGCGATTTTGAAATAAGGAATTTTGCTGATTTGTTGAATGGTTGAATTTAGATATAGCTAGCACAGATTTAAACCAAACTCGTTATAGCTACAAAAGATTAAAACAAATGAAATACACAAACCTACCAAACACTAACATTAAAGTTTCTAAAATTTGTTTAGGAACAATGACTTTTGGCGAACAAAATACTGAGAAAGAAGGGCACGAGCAATTAGATTTTGCTATTGAAAAAGGCGTTAATTTTATAGATACAGCCGAAATGTATTCTGTTCCAGGGCGAAAAGAAACACAAGGAAGTACAGAGAAAATTATAGGTTCTTGGATTGCAAAAGGCAATAGAGACAAAATAGTTTTAGCAACAAAAATTGCTGGTCCGTCACCAGGATTATCTTACATTAGAGATAATATGGGTTTTTCAAAAGCAGCCATTACAGATGCCATTGAAAATAGTTTAATCCGTTTACAGACTGATTATATAGACTTATACCAACTCCATTGGCCAGAGCGAAAAACCAATTGTTTTGGTGTGCGTAATTATCGCCATTTCGAAGATGAAAAGTGGTATGAAAACTTCTCGAAAGTTGTAGAAACTTTAAACGATTTAATAAAACAAGGCAAAATTAGGCAATATGGTTTGTCTAATGAAACTCCCTATGGAATTTTACGTTATTTGGAAGAATCAAAAGAAAAAAACTTGGCTCAACCTATAAGTATTCAAAATCCCTATAGTTTATTAAACAGAACGTTTGAAATTGGGAATGCTGAAATTTCAATAAAGAAAAATATTGGCTTACTTGCTTATTCTCCATTGGCATTCGGAATTTTATCGGGTAAATTTTTAAACGGACAAAAACATCCAAAGTCTCGTGTGGAATTGTATCCTCAAATGTCGCGGTACAACAGTCCAGAAGTTGAAAATGCTGTTGTAAAATACGCGAAAATTGCTAAAAAATACGATTTAAATTTCACACAAATGTCTTTGGCTTTTGTAAATCAACAACCTTTTTTAACTAGTAATATTATTGGTGCAACCAACTTAAATCAATTAAAAGAGAATATTGCAAGTATTGATCTTACACTTTCAAAAGACGTATTAAAAGAGATTGAAGCAGTATTTATTTCTCAACCAAATCCAGCTCCATAAAGTATTTAATATCAGTAAATTAAAAATAATTGTCAAGTAATTATAGATTGATTTTTGGAAATGTCAACTATTTATTGTTACTTTATCATTATTAATTAACTAAATATTAAAAAATTATGGATGTATTAGGAACAATTATCAATTTAGCAGGTGGCGCATTAGGCGGAAACGGTGCTGGAGGAATATTGAAAAAATTATCATTAGGAACAATGGGTAACACTGTTGTAGGACTTATTGGAAGTCTTGTAATGAAGTATGTACCAGCTTTAAGCGGTTTAATTAACTTAGGTGGTGATGCTGCTGCAAGTGGCGGCGGAGATATGATGGGCATGCTAAGTGGTTTACTTTCTGGTGGACTTGGTGGTGGTGTTTTAATGACTGTAGTTGGTCTTATTAAAAACGTATTACTTAAAAAATAAATACAATAACATATTATGTAGAAAATCCTAAAATTAATTTTTTAGGATTTTTTTTGTTTAATAATTTAGAAGTTTAAAAGGTTTTTAGAAAATATCACAACCTATACCTTATTAATACATCCAAATTTAGATTTTACATACAGGTTTCTTATAATATGATTCCTTTAGATAAATTTAAAAAACTTTTATAATTTACTATTATAACTAAATTGATAATAATATTAAGGATAAAAAAGCGGTTCTTTTTTAATTAGCGTAACTTGCCTATGAAATTCTTCTCCTTTAATAGTGTATTCAATCACAGCTTCATTGTCTTTTAAATGGGGATAATTTTGTTTTTTATCATAGGAGTAAGAGATTTTGGCTTTGAATAAAAAAAGTTAAACTTATTAAAATTAGTGTAAAAATTAGTTTTTTAATTTTAAACAAGGGTAAGGAATATTTCCCTACTCTTGTTTATTATTTGAATTTAATTTTTTTATCTTTATAATAAAATATTAATAAATTCAAATAATATATTATTATGAAAAGATAGGCTAAATACAACATAATAACTTTTGTTGAAATAGAAATAAACTCATAAGGGTTGGTAAAAAAAACTATACCAGGATAGACAAAAATAATAAAAATAATAAAATGTCTATTTGCCTTGTCAATAAAAGGTTTATTAAACTTTCTATTTTTATCTAAAAAATAGTTGTAAGTAATATACGCTATAATAAGATAGAAAATAACAAAAAACCATTGTAAATATGTAAGTCCGTAAATCATAGATAATAGTTTAATTAGAATTTGTAATTCTTTCACAAGCCTCTTCAGCAACTGATTGCGCAATTCCTCCTGCTAGAATCCCTACAATAGGTGTGCAACAAGCACTGGCTGATGCACCTACAAATGCTCCATATGCATTCGATAAAAACCAACAGCCAAAGCTTTTATTTTGGTTTCCTGAAAGGTTTGAAAATGAATTTAAAAAATCAATTTCTCCTGTAGAAAGGTCTTCCGAACTAATAAAATTCTGAATATCAATATATGTTAAATTACCTTCTGCAAATTTATTATTTAAAAAGGATTTAATTTTATTACTTATATAATTGTTTTGGAGTAAATGATTAATGACATTCTCTGCTAAAATTAGTGGAGTAGTATCATTATCAAAAACACCTAAATCCGCCAAAAGAGTTTCTGCTTGGTTAAAGTCATCTTCTGTGAATATGTTATCTGATTTTCCTTGAGAGTTTAATACTCTATCTTTAAAACTAATAAAATCCCCATATTCAATAAATTTAAGATAGGATGATTTTTTTTGATATACATTAATGTCAAAATTAAGTTTTTTTAATTCTAAAGTTTCATTTTCAGGTTTTGTACAAGAGCTTAATGTAATCATTACTAATAAAATAATGCTAATAATTTGTTTAATTGATTTCATAAATAATTAAGTTAATAAATTACCCTACATTATGTAGGCTTGGAAAATAGTTCCATAATACAGTAACTTTAATTGTTGTAATTACATACTTACACATAGTTCAATCTCTATATAGTGAGTGGCTTTATAGTTATTAAAACAATTTATTTTTTTTTGAACACATCTGCTTTTTATCAATCACATCATTTTAAATGACTGTACTTAATAAAAACCAAAATCCAACAAGCAGATACAAGTATCTAGAATATGTTATATTTGCACTGTTAAACTTCGGTTTGGCTGGGCATCTTAATTGGGTCTCAAATTCAATGTATAAGATGCCCTTTTTTTTATTTCTGTTTTTTTTTAATAGGTTTAAAATTCGTTGATATAAACATACAACAAATTATAATACCAAAACATACCGACAATTAGGTATGTTTAATTCTGTTTTTTTTTTTCAACACTCTACAAATCAATTCATTATGTTTTTAGTATAATTTTAAATGAAATTGTTAAAAATTGCAAAAACGCAGATTTTCTAGAATTAGTATTTATAACGCAAGGTTTTGTGTGAAATAAATTAAAACGTTTTTACATTAAAATTACTAAGAAACTAGCTTAATTTTCAAAACTGGAGTTTGATGAAAAAATACCTTAAAATTATAGCTTATTTTGAATGTTAGAATAATAATATTAAGGATAAAAAAGCGGTTCTTTTTTAATTAGCGTTACCTGCCAATGAAATTCTTCTCCTTTAATAGAGTATTTAATCACAGCTTCATTGTCTTTTAAATGGGGATATTTTGGTTTTACAGGTGCAGAATTCCCATATTCTTCTATAGGTTCTACGTGTGCTCTTTGTGGACGAGGATCAGACAGGTCAATGCTTCCTTTTATAGAAATAAAGTCCTTAGTAGTCGTGAAAATTTTTCCTTTTTTATTATTGAAATAGACAGTTGTAAAAACAAGATCGTCAATAGGTTTGATCCCTTTTATTTCTATCTTAGCTCCTTTGACACCTTCGCGACCACCATATGAATATTGATACGTAGCTTCAGAATATGAGAATGGTTTATTGGCTTGTATTTTATCTGTTTTAGTGTCAGATAAATTGGTTGTTTTTTTCGATTTACAACCCCATAGTGTAAGTATTATTAAACTTACTAATACTATTTCTTTCATAAGTTAAAAGTGTATAAAAAAGTTACAGTTTATCTTTATTCTAATATTTAACAACAAAGCACAGCTTGTGCTAAATTTAATTCAATAGTCTATTATCTTTTATAAGAGAATACTAAATTATTTAATATCCATCACAAAAGGCATTCTTGCTTGCACACCTTTCAATTCAGAAAAATCTTTCATTACTTTATAAATTTCGTAATTCTCAGCACCAATTTCATTAGTAATTATTTTAGATACATCTACTTTCATAAAAGGAATTTTACTAAAAGCATCGTTTAAATCTTTTTGATGTTTTGGATAATTGGTCACTTTGTAAGCTTCAATTTTAGCTAAACCTGCTGCGTGAGCAATAGCATCATCTAGACTACCCAATTCGTCCACCAAACCATTCGCTTTTGCTTGTGTGCCAGTCCAAACACGACCTTGAGCAATTTCTTTTACTTTTTCTTTGTCCATTTTTCGCCCATCGGCAACACGTTGTACAAAGGTATTGTAAATGTCTTCTACACCTTCTTTGGTAACGTCATAAAAGTCTTTTGATATTGGTTCATAAACACTGTATCCAATAGAATGTTTATTTGTTTTTATTTGCTCTGCATTTACACCAATTTTACCAACAAATTCACTAAAGTTTGGAACAGCGCCAAAGACACCAATGGATCCTGTAATGGTTGTTGGTTCTGCATATATTTTATCAGCATTACACGCAATATAATAACCGCCCGATGCCGCATAATTACCCATAGAAACCACCAATGGTTTTTCTTTTTTGGTCAACTCCAATTCTCTCCAAATTAATTCTGAAGCTAAAGCCGATCCACCTGGTGAATTTACACGTAATACAATCGCTTTTACAGATTTGCTTTTTACAGCTTTTCTTAAAGCTTCTATTGTTTTTTCGTTACCAATATACGTTTCGTCTCCTTTACCATATTTAATTTCACCTTGCGCATACACAACGGCAATTTTATCTTTTATTTTTGAGCCCTTTTTTAATTTCCCTTTGCCAGTTTTAATATAATCAGTTAAACTGATGCTATTAATTTTCTTACTTTTTTTAACGCCTAAATTAGTTTTTAATAAAGCGTCGTATTCATCTAAATAAATGGCATTATCAACCAAATTATTTGCTAAAGCTAATTTGGCATTTCTACCCAATAAACCATCTGCTATTCGGTCAATGTCTGCAACACTTATACTTCTACTAGCAGCCATATCATCTTTAAATTCGCTCCAAATAGAATTTAATAACTCCGTCATTTGCTCTCTGTTAGCTGGGCTAATTTTGTTGGCAATATAACCTTCAACAGCACTTTTATATTTTCCGTGACGAATCACTTCCATTTTTACACCGTATTTATCTTGAAAATCTTTAAAAAACAATAATTCTGCTCCCAAGCCTTTTAAATCTACGCCACCAATTGGGTTCACATATAAAGAATCCGCAACCGAACTTAAATAATAAGCACTTTGTCCATAACTATCAGCGTAAGCGGTAATGAATTTTCCCGATTCTTTAAAATCGATTAAACCATCTCTTATGGCTTGCGTTTGCGCAACGCCAGCATTAACGCCTAAAGTTTTAATGCTAATTCCTTTAATTTTGGAATCTGTTTTTGCATTTTTTAGAGCCGCTAATATTTTATGTAAGCTTATTTTTTTAGAACTACTTCCAAGAATTTCTGAAAACGGATCCACAACACTAAAATCATCTGCAATTGGTGTTTCTAAATTTAATTCTAAAACTGAATTTGATTTTACTATTGTTTTGTCTTTACCAAATGATGCCATCAAAGCAAAAAACATAAACATAAGGAAAAAGGCGATAAACACACCTAGTATTGTAGCTAATAAGTTTCTTAAAAATTTCATTGTATTTTTTATTTATTATATTCTGTTTGTTTGACGAGCTCTTTTTTACTTTGTTACACTTTTTTTTTAAATGTTTATAAGTAGCATGGCAAATATAAGTGTTTTAAAGTTGATTTTAGTTTCTTTGCAATCTATTTAAAGTCAAAAATGAAAATTACCCGAACCATATTTTTATCCTTAGGTTCTAATCAAGGAAATTCACACGATAATATACAGAATGCCATCGATCAAATTGCCGATGATATTGGAAAAATTACACGTGTTTCTTCGGTATATAAAACGAAAGCTTGGGGTTTTAAAGGCGATGATTTTTTAAATGTTTGTTTGGAAATATCTACCAATTTAAATCCAGAACATTTGTGGATGAAAATTGTAGAAATAGAAATGTCTTTGGGGAGACAACGTACAAATGATAAGGATTACCAACCCAGAACTATAGATATTGATGTCTTGTTATTTGATGATGAAATTATTTTCTCCAAAGAACTCATTGTACCACATTCCAAAATGTTGGAACGTAAATTTGTAATGGTTCCTTTGGCAGAAATTGCACCAAACTTTAAACATCCAATAGAGAAAAAAAGCCTGTTGTCTTGTTTGCAATCTTGTACAGATGAGTCCGATGTTGTAAAAACCGATTTAAAATTAATTAAACCATTATCGCTCGACGAGAAGTACAATTATATTGCCATTGAAGGAAATATTGGCGCAGGAAAAACAACTTTATCCAATATGATTGGCGATGAATTTAATGCACGTTTGGTGTTGGAACGTTTTGCCGACAATCCTTTTTTGCCCAAATTTTACGAAGATAAAGACCGTTACGCATTTCCACTAGAAATGAGTTTTTTAGCCGATAGATACCAACAATTATCGGATGATTTAGCACAGTTCGATTTGTTTAA
>JAZGEV010000011.1:0-93190 GCA_036478895.1 Flavobacteriaceae bacterium
GTAATTCATTATATCATACTTTTTCATTGAATTATTATAAGTTTAAATTATTTAAAAAATATTATTATTCAATTAAAACTCATTTTAATAAAAAAACGGAAAGTATCAAAACAGTAACTGAGATAACAGGCATTAATCAATATAGTACTTCAATTATGTTTTATGAACCAGAAACAAGTTGGAGTTTAAATGGGAGTTTTTCAAAAACTATTGGTAAAATAAAAACGAAAATTAAAACAGGTTATCGTTATAATGATTATTTTCAAATAGTTAATAATACGCAAAGACAATCTAAAAGTACATCTTTTAAAGTAGAACCAAGTATTAAAACCCTTTTTGACAAATTTCCAAATATAGAAATTGGCTATAAAAAAGATTTTACAGAATATAATAACAGTTCAATAATCAAATACACAAATGATAATATATTTTCATTTTTAGATTACGATTATAAAGATTTTATTTTCTCGGCAGATTTTGAACACAACAACTATCAAAATAAAACCGACAATAGTATTAAAAACAGCTATATAAATAGCAATGCTAGTATCTTTTATCAAAAAGAAGATAATCCTTGGGGTTTTGAAATAAATGCAACAAATTTATTTAACACAAAATTCAAACAAAGTAATAGACAAAATGATTTTATTATAAGTGACAGTAAAACTTTTATCTTACCAAGAACTGTAATGCTAAAAGTTATTTACAAACTTTAATAATCATTTTTCAATTATTTCCTAAAAAGCCATTTCCTAGGATTTTGCGGTTTTGCATTTTTCCAAAGTCCAAATTTAAGAATGGTTTTTCCCGTTGTATTATTGGTATGAATTGTTCCTACAATTTGTTTGGTTTCAACTTTATCTCCTTTTGAAACCGTTACTTTTTCTAAGTTTCTATAAGATGTTACGTAGTTTCCGTGCACAATTAAAACGGTTTTAAGTTTGGTGTTTTTGTCCACCACAATTCCTAAAACAGAGCCTTTAAAAACGGCTCTTGCCTTGCTGTTTTTTGGTGTTGTATAATGCCAACCTGTACTTTTAACATCTATTTTTTTCATCACATCATGTTTTCCTTGACCAAAGTAACGAGAAACATATCCTTTTTCTACTGGTGCTGGTAATTTACCTTTGTTGGCAACAAAATTTTGAGCTAACTTTTTTGCTTCTGCAGTTAATACAAATTGCTTGGTACTCTTACCCGATTTTTTATTAGACTTAGTAATAACACCTCTTATTAAGTTTTCCAACTTTTTTTCAAAGGCTCTATTTTGCTTTTCTTTTTTTCGTATTTCCCTTTTATATTTATTGGATTTTTTCTTTATTTTTTTAATGAGTTTTTGTTGCTTCGCTTTTTCATTATCTACAATTTTACGTTCTTGTATACGCGCATTAACCAAACTATCTTTAGCGCTTTTTTTAAGTAGTATAGAATCGTTTAGTTGTATTAAAAGCGCTTTTTTAGTGGTTATTTCAACCGCTTGATTTTTACGAAATGAGGCATATTGTTTCATATACTGCATGCGTTTGTAAGCTTGTAAAAAACTACTGGATGACAATAAAAATAACAGCTTGCTATTATTGTTTTTACTTTTATAACTGCGTACAACTGTTTTTGCATACGCTACTTTTAATTTTTTAAGTTCCGTTTCTATACTGGAAATCTCTGAATTATTTTCTTTTATTTCATTGGAATAGGCTTTACTTTCATCATTTATAAGATTGATGATTTTTTGACGAACTTCAATTTTTTTATTAATATCACCCAAATGCGATAATAAATTCTTTTCTTTTTTACTCGTTTTTGTTAAGAGTTTATTTATTTGAGCAATTTCACTCTTTAATACTTTACGTTTAGCTTCGAGTTCTTGCTTGTTTTGCGAAAAACCAGTCGTGAAAACAAATAAAGAAACAACAAGTAATACTAATCTTATGTATGCACTATTTTGAATTCTATCAGTCATTGTATTATAGTTTAATCTCTTTATAACCACTAGGTATCTTAAACGGAAAACGTAATTCTCGGTCAAATTCAATACTTTTATAATCAATATTTATGGTATTTGTGTTTTTTACATCTTTTGCTAAAACATAAATTTGTTTTGGGAAGTTGGCATTGTCTATAACTTCAAAATCACTGTATTGAACGGATAATAATTTGTTGTCGTTTCTAATTTCTTGCTTATTAATTTTATAACTATTGGCATCCAACCAAAAGAATAAATCATATAATTTATGTTGATTTTTTGGAGAGAACACAAAATTATGATCTTCAGCTACAATCGCATAATCTTTCTTATTTAAGTCAAAAACTGCTTCGCCTACCAATATGTTTTGCACTTGTTTAAAATCGACATCAGTGCCTAAAAAATTACTTAATAGTGTAAAATCACCATCGTAATAAGTCTGATCTAATTTATTGTAAAATTGCACACGATTTGGTGTTATTTTTAAACGTCCAACACTTATAAATTTAGAAATACTCAACCAAATAACCTCATCTTTTAAAATGCGCAATGCACCTTTTACACTTGGTAAACTGGTTTTGCCTTTATACTTCACTTTAAGTGATGCATTAAGTGTTTTCTTTTGAAAACTTTGATCTTCGTGATTTTTTAAAACCATAGTTAATAATTTAGTCTGCGCTTTATCGGCACGTGTTTTTTTACTTTTACACGAACTAAGTGTTAAAAAAATGAGTAGTATAAAAGGTAGTCTCTTTATCATTTTAAATTATATTAATAGCATATTTTTCCAATAAACCAGTGATGCCATCTTTTGAAAAAACAGTATTATTACTCGTGCATTTTTCTAAATCAATAGTATAATTGACGGCTGTACTAAAGTCTGTTTCTACTAAAATAGTGCGATCAAAGATAGCGTTTTTTAAATCGCATTTATAAAAATTAACCTGACTCAGGTTTGCTTCAGTAAATTCTACATTGTGCAAACTACATGAATCAAAAGTCATACCTTTTAAATTCATTTTATAAAATAAGCTCATATCTAAACTGCAATTAACACAATTTATTGTAAAACAAAACGGATTACAAACACTAAAATCTACGCCCAACATTTTACAGTTGCTAAATTTTACATTATTTAAAATGGTGTTTTTAAATATCACCAAGCTTAAATCACAGGCTTCAAAAGTACAATCTATAAAATTTATGGTTGCTAAATGCGCTTTGGAGAAATTGCAATCTTTAAAAGTACAACTATCGTATTCTCCAATAGCTAAAGGGCTTTTAGAAAAATCTACTTTGGTATACGTTTTATCATCAATAAAAATAGTACTCATTTCTAATTACATTTAATCATTTTCTAATGCCAATACTTTCTGAATCATTTTATCATCGGTATTTAAAACCTGATAAAAACCATTATCATCATACAGCTCGCGTGCAAAATTGGCTTTTAAATAAAATTTAATCTCTTTGTCGTGTTTTTTATTGGAACGGTATTTTTTAAATTCTTTCAAAAATTGCTTAAAAATGGCATTATTTGAGTCGAAATTGGCTAAAAATTGCGATAATTCTACATTTTTGAAGTCTTTTCTGTTTTCATCAATGTAGTTAAAAACAAAAACATTCATCGCATTAAAATTAAATCTAAACGTGTTTGAGGTATCTAAGCCTACAAAAACATCAGGAATAATACCGCCACCACCGTAAACAGTTTTGCCTTTTGGTGTATAGAATTTTAAGCTATCGTTTACCTTAATACTATCGGCACTTGTAAGTTCGCCAGAGTAATAGCGTTTTTCAAAATCATCTTTATAATAAGCATTTTTCCCATTTAATTTATAGGGTTTTTGAATGGATCTTCCTGTTGGTGTATAATAGCGCGCCGTAGTTAAACGCACCGATGAACCATCGCCAAATGGCATATCGTGTTGCACTAGACCTTTACCAAAAGAACGTCTTCCAACAATAATTCCAGTATCATTATCTTGTAAGGCGCCAGCCAAAATTTCACTTGCCGAAGCCGAATTTTCATCCATTAATACATAAACTGTTTTATTTTCAAAATCGCCTTTGGCAGTTGCAAACGATTTATCAATATTACCTTTATTGTCTTTTGTAAATACAATGAGTTTATCATTGGGTAAAAATTCATCTATTATTTTATTTGTTACACCAATATATCCGCCAGTGTTTCCGCGTAAATCCAACACCATTTTTTGCATTCCTATCTGTTTTAAATCTGTAAGAGATTCTTTAAACTCGGTATAGGATGTTGCTGTGAAATTATTGATTTTTATATAGCCAATAGCATCGGTAAGCATATAAGTTGCATCGATACTTTTAATAGGAATTTCGCCGCGTTTAACTTTAAATGATAGGTTTTTATCCGTTGATTTTCGGTAAACCGATAAGTTAACAGTCGTGTTTTTTTTACCTTTAAGATGTTTAATGATGTCGTTGCTTTCTAATTTTTTACCAAACAACGTGTCTTTATTTGCTCGTAAAATACGATCTCCAGATTGGATACCCGCTTTTTCACTTGGGCCATTTTTTACTGTATTAATAACGGTTAAACTGTCTTTTATCATTCTAAACTGAATGCCAATACCCACAAATTTACCATTCATTTTTTCTGATATTCTATCATGATCTTTAGATGGAATATACACCGAATGTGGATCGAGTTTGGAAACGATGTTTTTGATGGTACCATCTAGCAGACTATCCGTATTTACTTTATCAACATAATCATATTCAATAAAATCTATTAGGCGTTTTATTTTTGCCTCTTGGGCATTATTACCAAAAAGCATTTTGGTATTTTTATTGAAATTTAAGTTTGTACCAATAAAAATTCCCATAACGGTTGCTATGGATAAAAAGATAGGAAAGTATATTTTTGTGTTGTTTTTCACTTACTTTTATTTCAATTTTCTATAAAGGAATAGTAAACTTACTACATATAATCCTAATAAGCTTATTTCTAACCAATAAATAGGGTTTTCTCTAAACGTAGTATTTGTTAAAAAATTATTTAAGCTCAAACCAAAAATACCAATTGCACCAGCAATTAGTATGTATTTTAAAATGTCTGTAGTGACATCAATTAGTTTGTAACCTGAAAATAAAAATACGGCAAACATTGCGCTTAAGGCAGAAATTATTCGATCTTGATATACGGTTGATTCTACATCAAAATACACATATAACATTGGTATTTTAAGTCCTAAAAAATGAACAATTGCTACTGTAAAAAAATAAATTGCGCCAGATAATAATAGTAATTTAACGAGTTTTGAGTTTTGCATAATACATGTTTTAAATTGGTAAATGAACGAGTGCTACATCGGTTTTTTCTAAAAATTCTAAACCAGATGTGTCTTTATATTTTTCAGCATAAACAACCCTTTTAAAGCCTGCTTGATGAATTAACTTACTGCAATGTTTACAAGGCGATAATGTGATATACAAGGTTGCATTATTACACGACTGTGTAGAAGAAGCTACTTTTAATATTGCATTGGCTTCTGCATGTAAAACATGCCATTTGGTATCGTTATTCTCATCTTCGCAACAGTTGTCAAAACCAGTTGGTGTGCCGTTATAACCATCGGAAATAATCATACGATTTTTCACAATTAATGCTCCTACTTTCTTACGTTCGCAATGCGATAATTGTGACCATTCTTTAGCCATTTTCAAGTAAGTTTTATCGTATTTTTCTTGTTTTTTCATGAGGTGCAATTTCTTGAATTTCAAAAATAGGTATATTATTAGTAGGGATTTGTTAAATTAGGTATAAATGTTTTTAAAAGAATTAATAGGTGTTGGGGAAATGGAGAGAAGAGATAAAAGAGAAAAGAGAAGAGAGAAGAGAGAAGAGAGAAGAGAGCGTTTCGACAAGCTCAATGTATTAATTACAAAAATCAAAGTGAAAAAAAATTGCAAACATCTGCGAAATCTGCGGTATTAAATCTACTCAATACTCTCAATAATTCCTTTCAAAAACAAATTTATATCAAAAACAGGATGTTCTTCTAGACCTGTTCTAACTACAACCAAATCTTTAGACGGAATGATAAATACGTGTTGTCCTTGATAGCCATTAGCAGAATATAAATCTTTGGGTACATCAGGATAAACACCACCAGCATTCAGCCAAAACTGTCCGCCATATTCTCCTTTGGATGTGTTGGTTGGTTTACGTGTAAAATCTACCCATGATTTGTTGAGTACTTGTTCTCCATTCCAATTGCCGTTATGTAAATAAAGTAATCCGAATTTTCCCCAATCTCGCGTAGTTGCCCAAGCGTAAGACGACCCAACATATTTTCCTGAAAAATCAGCTTCCATTAGCATAGAACTCATGCCAATTTTATCGATTAAATTACTGTACCAATAATCTAAGTATTCTTGTTGGTTTGTAAACTGATTGCGAATAAAACCGCCTAATAAGTTGGTTGTTCCGCTAGAATAATTCCAAGTTTCGTTAGGTTTCCCAACAAAAGGTTTGTTTTTTTGTCTTTCGCTCATATCGGCATCGATAAAAAGCATTTTGGTAACATCGCAAATTTTAGTATAGTCTTCTTCCCATTCTAAACCTGAATTCATATTTAATAAATGACGTAGTTTAATATTTTTACGATCGTCATTTTGCCATTCTGAAAATAAATTATCTTGGTCTAAACTTACTTTTCCTTCTTTTTCTAACGCACCCAAAACGGCACTTGTCAAACTTTTCCCCATAGACCAACCCAAAATCAATGACTTTTTATCAAAGCCATTTGTGTATTTCTCGGCAATAATTTGATCTTTATAAATCACTAAAACCGATCTTGTTTTTTTTGCATCGCTTGGCGAAATATCAAAAGCATCGGCTATAGCTTTTTCTAATTTTTTATAATCTATAGTATTGAAAATAGTATCTTTTTGCGGAAAATCACCATAAGGATACGCTTGCTTATTGATAAGATAATTTCTATTTGGAACGTGTTGTTTAAGTTTGCTCTTTTCTTTACCAAATGGCACAAGCATCGCTCCCAAACCTTTAGTGTAAATAGCGGTTCTTTTTTTCATTCCAAAAACGGAAGACGTTACTGACTTTGAATTTTCATCAACTTTATTAGAAGCCAAATTCATAGATGGTACATTATTATCTCTCTTTTCGGTAAACGGTACACTTCTACCAGCTAAAAAGTGATGCGACGTAATGCTCTTAGATGAAAATCCACTTACAATATCAAATTTTGGATACAATGCATAGAAAAAATAAGCAATTCCTATAGCTAAAATTAGTGCGATATATTTTAAGATTTTTTTCATAGTTAATGTATTAAGAAATACAAATATAGTTAAAGAATTTTAGTTAATGTTTTACAATTATAATTGTTAGGTTCGATAAGTCTACTAGGGTTATTGAAAAATTAAGCATTAATCTTAATAGAATTTTACTTTGTTAAAATCAACCAAATGGTTAGTTTTAAGATATTAACAATCAACTATATAAAAATAAATTCTGAAAGTTTAATTCAACTATTATTTTAATGCTGGTTTCTGCAATGATGACATCCATTTCAATAACAAGAGAAAAAGAATTGGGTACTATGGAAATTTTATTGGTTTCGCCATTAAAACCGTTTCAGGTTATATTAGGTAAAGTGTTTCCATACATCTTTTTATCGGTTTTTAACGCTATTGTAATTGTAATATTAGGCATCTTTATTTTTGGAATGCCAGTGCAAGGAAGTTTTATTTTACTTGGTTTAGAGAGTGTTTTATTTATTGTAAGTGCTTTATCATTAGGTGTTTTAATTTCAACCGTTTCGGATACACAACAAACCGCAATGATGATTTCATTAATGGGCTTATTGCTACCTGTTATTTTACTATCAGGCTTTATTTTCCCCATAGAAGGCATGCCAAAACCACTGCAAATCATCAGTAATATAATCCCTGCAACTTGGTACATTATAATCCTAAAAGGCATTATGCTAAAAGGAATAGGAATTGCCTATTTATGGAAAGAAACTTTAATTTTAACAGGAATGACACTCTTTTTTATTGTACTGAGTATAAAAAAATATAAAATTCGATTGGAATAATTTAAAATAAAAGAGCCAGGATGTAAGAACCAAGAGCCAAGACTACATGAAAACAATACTATTCATCATACAAAAAGAGTTTAAGCAAATCTTTAGAAATAAAGCGATGCTACCGCTTATTTTTGTGTTGCCTATTATCCAAATTGTACTTTTATCATACGCTGCAACTTTTGAGGTAACCAATATAAAATGGGCATATATCGATAATGATAAATCGGGATATTCAAGAGAATTAATTAGTAAAATTAACGCATCTAGTTACTTTAATACGCAAGGAGAATTAGCTAATGCAAAACAAGGTTTTGATGCTGTTCAAAAAGGAAAAATAGCCTTATTTATTGAAATACCGCCATATTTCGAAAAACAATTAATCAAAGAGAAAAAAGCATCATTATCCATACAAATTGATGCTATAAACGGTGCAACTGCAGGCGTGGAAAATGCGTATATCAATCAGATAATTCAAAGTTTTAACGCAAAAATAAGAACCGAATTAATGCCTGTAATTCCACAAAATGTGGGAATGAAACGCATTGAAATGACACCTTCTTATTGGTACAATCCCGCATTAGATTATAAAACGTTTATGGTGCCTGGGATTATTGTTTTATTGGTAACGATGATTACTTTTTTCCTTTCGGGGATGAATATTGTACGTGAAAAAGAGATTGGTACATTAGAACAAATTAATGTCACGCCAATTAAGAAGTATCAATTTATTATTGGTAAATTAATGCCTTTTTGGATATTAGGTATCTTTATTCTATTCTTTGGGATGAATATTGGGCGACTGCTATTTGATGTTCCGCTATTAGGAAATCCTTTTGTTATTTTAGTATTTGCTGCAATATATATATTGGTATTTTTGGGAATGGGGTTTTTAATCTCTAATTTTACAGACACACAACAACAAGCCATGTTTATTGCTTGGTTTTTTGTAGTTATTTTTATATTGATGAGTGGTTTATTTACACCTATTGAAAGTATGCCGCCTTGGGCTCAAAAAATGACCGAGTTTAATCCAATTCGCTATTTTATTGAAGTAATACGCATGGTAATGTTAAAAGGATCTGGATTTAAAGATGTTTTACCTCAGCTAATTAAAATAGGTATTTATGCTTTGGTGATGAACATTTTAGCTGTTGCCAGTTATCGAAAAACGGCGTAGTTATTCACTTTTAGGCTTTAAATTATTGTTGAGTTAACAAAATTGTAGTATAATATAATAATTAATACGATGACTTAAAGTTTTCGTATCAATCAATTAAAACCTCAAAAAACACCATGCAAGAATTCGAAAAACATTACGTAAACCGAAGTAATTGGTTAAGAGCAGCAGTTTTGGGTGCAAATGATGGCATACTTTCTACTGCTAGTATTATTATTGGCGTTGCTGCAGCAAGTACAACTAGAGAACCATTTATTTTGGCTGGTGTTGCTGGTTTAGTTGCAGGCGCTTTAGCGATGGCAGCTGGCGAATATGTTTCTGTTGGCTCACAAGCCGATATTGAAAAAGCCGACCTAGAAAGAGAAGAGCGAGAGCTTAAAGAAATGCCCGAAGAAGAATTACTAGAACTGGCAAAAATATATGTTAAAAGAGGTTTAGATAAAAAATTAGCACACGAAGTTGCCGTTCAATTAACTGAGCACAACGCATTAGAAGCTCATGCAAGAGATGAATTAGGTATTAATGAAATAACCGAAGCTAAACCATTAGAAGCCGCATTAGCTTCTGGAGTAGCGTTTGTTTTTGGAGGGATATTTCCTGTAATAGTTGCCTATTTTGGGAATCTTAAAAATATGATTTATCTACAGTATATTTTTGCAATGCTTTTTTTACTTTTACTTGGTATTGTTGCTGCAAAAACTGGTGGATCTAGTGTGAAAAAAGCTATAGTTCGTATTACATTTTGGGGAACAGTTGCTATGGGATTAACGGCTATAATTGGTTCGTTTTTTAATGTAGAATTGGGTTAGTAAATTTTTACTTCAAAACATAGTATCAATATAATCTGTTGCATTTATTTTAATTTCATTAAAATTCTATTTTTTTACAGCACGCAACATTTCTCTTTTTCCTGCAGCGCCAGGTAAACGTTCTACAGTAAAACCAACGGATTGCATTGCTCTACGTACCGATCCTTTAGCCGAATATGTCACTAAAACACCGTTAATTTTTAAGGCCTCAAACATAATTTTAAAAATATCTTCTGTCCATAATTCAGGCTGAACTCGGGCACCAAAAGCATCAAAATAAATCAAATTATAGGTGTTTTTTTCTGTAATATGTTGAAACTTTAATTTTCTTTTTGTGAGTGAAAATTGATGTGATAAATCTATTTTTTCTTCCCAATTACTTTGATGCATTTCTTTAAAAATAGCAGCTTGTTTTTCTGCTTTTAAAACTGCAACGTAATTTAATTGTTTCATTTCTTCTTCACTTACTGGATATGCCTCTACGCCAACATAATCAATAATTTGCGAAGTGTTTCGGTTTTCTAAAAACGTAATAAACGCATTTAAACCTGTACCAAAACCTGCTTCCATTATAGATACTTTCTCGTTGGTTTTAAAGGCGTCCAAACCATATTTAATGTACACGTGATAGGCTTCTTCAATAGAGCCATTTTTAGAATGGTATTGTTCGTTTATTTCGGGTAAATTAATGGTAGATGAACCGTCTTTGGTTATGATAATTTCTCGTTTCATGTAAGCTTAAATTATAATTGCAAATTACAACTAAAATATAGGTTTATAGCGTCTTAGAAATAAAAAGGTTGTCAGAAAAAAAGACATTTTTCTAACAACCTTTAAAATCAATAAATTGTAAGTACTAAAATTTATATTTTGCATAAAAACTGAAGTTTCTACCAACTTCATAAATTTTTCTACCATTAAACTCATCGGCATTTTTAAAACTAAAATTCAAATGGTTATAATAAGCAGTATCAAAAACATTCAATACTGATGCTCCAATATTTAAATTTTTAGATGCTTTATATCCTAAACGTAAATCTAACGTATTATATGCAGGTGTTTCGGTTTCATTAAAACTAGGTGAAAAATCAGCTTGTTTAGAAACAAATTTAGAACGTAAATCTACCCAATATTTCTCTTTTTCATACTTTAACCCTAATTGAATAGCCATTGGCTTGTTATATATAGTTAATAGTAGTAGTATTCTGAATTTATATTAGAATTAGTTAGTTTAAATTTATTTAAAACGTTCAATACAATACTTGAAGCTTTTAATATATAGTCTTATTTGTCAGAAGGAACTAATACATCATCAACTACATGAATCCATCCGTTACTTACTTTTACAGACATTAAAACTGCTGTACCTCCAACAAATATTTTTCCGTCTTTATTTTCAACATTTAAATATTTACCAGATGCCATATATAATTTACGTCCTTTTTTAGCTTCTTTTTTTAATTGCTTCATTGGATAATTTGCTGGAGCAACGTGATTTACTAAAATAAAAGATAATTTTTCTTTATTTTCTGGCTTCACTAATGTTTCAACAGTACCTGCAGGCAATTTAGCAAAAGCTGAATTCATAGGTGCAAAAACAGTAAGTGGACCTGCATTTACAAGAGCATCTTCAACACCAGCTGCTTGTACTGCAGCAACTAAAGTAGAAAAAGGCATGTTACCATCTTTGTCTTTGTAAGTCATGGCAACTTGTAATACATTTTTTTCTTCACCTTTAACGGCAGCAACACCAGCTTGTCCATGTGCTTTTGTTGTAGTGGTCTTTACAGTTGTAGTTTTAGTAGTAGTTTTTGTTTCATTTTTACAAGAAGTAAAAGTGAATAAAACAATAGCCGATAATAATAAATAGATATTTTTCATTTTTTTATATTTATAATTTAAGCTACAAAAGTAGACGAAAATTAACCATAATAAAATGACATAAATCATAAAACCGAAAAAAAGATTAATTTATCTTTTTTATAATTATCTCATTATCAGAATTCTATTAATAAAAAAATAAAAAGTCTCTATTTCTTGTTGATAAAGCTCATTGTTAACTGACAATAAACTAAACCATACTCAATAAAATGAAAAATCTGTTGACCTATATTTTTCTTTATAACATCAAAAATTTATTTTTTCTTAAATTTCTGAAATTTCCAAAAAGAAAATATCGAGAAAATGGTAAAAAATACAATTGCTATTATTCCCCAATCAGGAAACGGTACTGGATCACCAGTTGCGTAAGAATGCATACCGCTTAAGTAATAGTTTACCCCAAAATAAGTCATTATTAAAGTTGAAATAGAAATCATACTTGCAAAATTAAAGGCAAAACGGCTTTGTAAACCTGGTACCATTCTCATATGTAGAATAAAAATATAAACCATCATAGAAATTAAAGCCCAAACTTCTTTGGGATCCCAAGACCAATATCTACCCCAACTTTCATTTGCCCAAACTCCACCTAAAAATGTACCAATAGATAGCATAAACAATCCAACAATCATAGTCGATTCGTTTACATAAGTCAATTCTTTAATAGTTTCATTAAAGCGTTTTTTATTAGAAGGCGTTCGCATTATAAATAATAATAATACAATAAAACCTAGCAAAGAGGCTAAGCCTAAAAAGGCATAACTTGCCGTAATAATAGCAACGTGAATCATTAACCAATACGATTTTAAAACAGGTACTAAATTGGTCATTTCTGGACTCATTAAACTTCCGTGTGCAATACCTAGTAAAAATCCTGCAAATAAAACAGCTACTGCAATAACAAATTTACTGCGCTTGTAAGAAAATATTAATCCTGCAACTACCGTAATTAATGCTATAAAAACAGTTGCTTCATAACCATTACTCCAAGGCGCGTGATCCGATAAATACCAACGTAAACCTAGACCAAAAGTATGAGCTACAGCTCCAATAATACTTAATGTAATAAAAATGTTGGTTATAATTTTTACAATTTTATTATTCGGTTCAAATAAATCGATAAAGGCTAATACAATCAATACCAATCCTAAATTAAAATATATAATCAATAATTTTAAAAAGATGTTCCAGCGGTTGTACTTAATTTCTAAATCTATTTTTTTATCAGACGGAATGATACTTGCACCTAATTTTTTTTGATAATTTGCGATGTGACTTAAATATTCATCGGCTTCTTTATAATCATTAGTTTGTATGGCATTATATAAAAAGCGCATATAAATTGAATGTAATTTAATAATCATGGTGTCTTGCTTTACAAAAGCATCTCTATCTATACCTGCATACCATTTGTTATTTGTATCACCAGCTTTAGGATAAATAGTCATTAAACGACCACTTATTAGTTTTGCCCAAACGTTTACTTTTTCATCTAAATTGATAATTTCTTTATCGGTATAGGTTCTTAAAACATTATTTTTTCGATAAGATTCTTCAACTTTATTTTGCAGATAATAGGTTTTGTTTGGATAAAAATTATTGAGCGATGTGTAGGTTTTTTTTATTTTTAAATCGGATACTATTTTGGAGCCCAATCGCTCTTCTTTAGCGTGAATTATAGCTTCTCGATCCCAAAGCATTGGCATTAATTGCGCAGATAATAAAACTTGTTCTGCAGACAAACCTTTGTAAGTATCTTTTCCATACACTTTTCGTAAGGCTTCTAGCGCATAGGTGTTTACAGGTTTAAAACGACCACCAAAATCTTGAATTAACAATTGCCCAAACTTATCTGCGTGTGCTTTACTAACCGATATTTTCTGTAATTCTTCGGGTGTTTTTTCTATAGTTTCCTTGGAATGATTGTGTTTTTCTTCTTGTGCAAAAGTAACTACACTAAACAATATCAATAATAAGGTTGTTGCTTTTTTTGCTGATATTTTTTTTAATTTATCGGATAAATCCTTAAAACGAGAACCGTTCCAAAACAAGGTAAAAAACATACCAATACCCATTAATAAATAACCAAAATAGGTGATTAATGTTCCCCAAAAATCGTGATTTACAGATAAACGTGTGCCTTTTTCATCGGTATCAAAAGAGGATTGGAAAAAGCGATAGCCTTTATAATCGAGTACATGATTCATAAAAATACGAAAATTAAAATTATGGGCGTCTTTATCAATTACCGTTACTTCACTTGCGTAAGAAGATGGCGAATTGGTTCCTGGATAGCGTTCCATTTCAAAATCTCTTAATTTAATAGAGAACGGTGTTTTTAAAACTTTTGAGCCGTAAGAGAGATGAAAATTTAAGCCATTTAAACTTATTTTTTTAGGTCTCAATATACTGTATTTTGCGCCTTTTAAATTTACTTTTTCTTCTTTATCGCCTACTTTTATGGTGAATGACAAGGCATCATACAAGCCTAATCGTTCTTTTTTTGGTGCTGTTTTTGTAATCAATTCACCTTTAACAATACCTTTAGTTACAAACCTAAATTCGTTAAATGTATAGAGTTTTAAAAATTGTAACGGCGCTACAGAATCTTTAATAACCGCCGTTAATTTTTGCGATTGCATTTCCATAAAAGTACCATCAAAAACAGGTTTAAAAACAGCAACTCCATTGGTGTTAGAAAAATTCATGCCACCTTCTACGTAGTTATTAAACGAAAATAAAATACCATCTATATTCTTAATTTCTTTGTCTTTTAAATAAATATCATTTCGTGTTCCAGAACTGCTCTCTACCAAATGAAGAAAATCCGTTCCTGTTTTATTATCAATAAAATAATCTTTGGTTGTTGGGATAAATTTATCCATCTTAACTGTAAATGGAATTCGTTTATCTTCTTCCAATCCAAAAAATGTCTTTAATGGACTAGTAACTATCCCAAATCGTTCTTTTAAATGATAGCTTGGATTTCCTACTTGACCAAACAACACACTTTTATCATAACTTCTTTGATTTTTCCCATTATCTACACGAAGATTAATATATGTTTTATCGGATAAGATTGTATCAGAAACAGCGCCTTCTCTCACTAACATTAAGCCTTCAAAACCGTGATAACGTGTTACAAAAGCTCCAAGTAAGGTTACAATAAATGCAATGTGAAACAAAAAAACTGGCCATTTTTCACGACGGAATAATCGGTATCTAAACAAATTACCAATAAAATTAATGACTAAAATTATCATAATCAATTCAAACCACCACGTATTATAAACCAAAACTTTGGAGGTTGCAGTATCGTAATAATCTTCTACAAAAGTGGCTACTGCCATTGCTATGGCAAAGGCTAAAATGGCAACTGCCATTAAACGCGTACTGAAAATAATATCAGTTATTTTTTTTAACATTTCAAATGAAGTTTATGACTGCAAAAATACTATTTATTTTAAGTAAACATAGCAATTTGAAGATGATAAAATATTGTTATAAAAGTTCTAAAAAAACTCTAGGTATTGTGTTGTAAAAATCAGTATTTATTAGGTTTAAAAATTAATAGGTTTTAGTCATACTTTCTGGAACTTGTATGATAAAATCGGCTAGATTTTTATTTTCTTTATCAAATTTATTTACTGGTGTTTCTAACTCTGTTGTTGTGATAGTAACAATATTTAAATCTGGATTGGCTTGCTTTAAATACCAATAAATGCCTTCATAATTATCTGAGTGATAAGATCCATTGTAATGGATAAATAATTCATCTTCCTTTTTATTTTTCAAAATAAAATGTGCCATTGTTGCGTCTTTTATAGCTTGCGCTTTTGGTAAGTTATCGCCGCCGTGTCCGCCCATCATAGCTTTCATTTTTACATAACCAGGTAAAGAAGCGTCATATGCAATTGGTAAAGGTGCAATCCAAGTTTTTTCTTTAACCGATAAGCTATCTAGTGATTCAAAACCACCTCTAAAAATTTTACTTGCATAACGTCTAGGCACGTTACACGCTATGGCTTTTATTTTATTTTTTTTAGCAAAATCAACAATTGGCTTATAATCTGTTTTATGATTTTTCCATAAACGAGCTACTGTATCAAAAGCTTTTTGATCTATTTTTTCATTCATATAATCATCCAATTGCGTTTGATTGTCTGCTTCTATCATTTCAAAACCTATAGCTATTTTTCGCTTTTTAGAAGCGTCTTTAGTTAATTCTAATTGCAACCAATGTGCTATTGCACTATTATGATGTTCACCAAACAAAACGATATCGGCTTTAGCAGCTTTTTTAAGCATTTTTTTATAGGATGTTTTTTTACCATTAGCCTTAAAAAGTTTGTAGGCTGGTTTTTTTTGTGCCTGAATAGAAATACTAAAAATAAAGGCTAATACTAAAGATAAAATTGGTTTCATAATTTTGTTTTAATTTTGAACTACAAAAATACAATAAAGGATTGAGTTCTCCTTTTTTATTTTAATTTTGAATAGAATAAACTTATACTTTAATTTACAGTTGATTTTTAGTTCGTTATTTATGAGATTTAAAACAACTCTTCTAGTGTTATTTTACAACGTTAATAACGCTAAAAGGATTAAATTTTTTCTAATAGTTTGAGTTAAAAATAATTAAATTTGATATTCAAGTTTACAATTCAATGTAATCATTGGAATATGATTTTCTTTATTTTCACGTGGTTCTGAACCGTAAATTTTTGCTTTAAATTCGTAAATTTGATGATGGTTTTTGTTTTTAATAATTTTAAAAGTTGAAGGTATTGACCAAAATTGTAAATATTTAGATTGGCTTTTAAAATCATCAATATACATCGTTAAAACACCATTTTCTGGATCAAAAATAATATGTCCTTCGTCCGTTTTATATTGAAGTTGCGTTTCATCAATTGTTAAAATTGCTTTTTCTAAAGTACTTTCAATATCTTGAATTTCTGCATAAAACTCTGTTCTTCCAGAATCTGATTTACATGTTAAAAATGCTGTTCCAGAACCTACAGTAAAGTTTGAAAATAGGATAAATAAAACACTGTATATTATAAGTTTTTTCATTTTTTAATTGTTAAAAAGCAATTCTGTTTTATTAACCAATGTAAAAACACCATAACCATTATCAAAATTACGATGTAAAATAACCGGTTCTACAAAAGGATTATCCTCAGCATTTTGTGAATTTAATAAAGACACATCGTACTTATAATAATCTTCGGTAACGTGATATAAAACTGCTTTATAGATTGTGTCTGGATTCAAATAACCGTGATTTACTACAATTTCTACATTATTATCACCATTAAAAGTACCATCATTAAAAATAACACAATCCCAACAAAATCCTGAATATTTACTTGAATTTCCAAAAGGTTCTATCCATTTTGATTGAAACACACCTGGATTATTCAAATCTTCTTTATACAATTTTAAAAGATAAAAATCTTCGGTTGTTGGATTGTCATTAAACTTAATTTTAAATGTATTTTCATTTATAGAAGCTTCTAAAATAGGTACAGCGGTTGGATAGGTTTGTGTTGCCGTTATGGTTTCATAATTTGGTGCCGTAATACTTAAAGTATAGGCTTTATTGGGTTGAAAATCTAAACTAGTATTGGCAAAGAAAAAATCATCTTGTGCCATTGGCGCAAAATTAAAAACGTCATTATTTCCTGTTATTGTAAGCCTTGCTTCTTCAATAATTTGATTTGTGGAATTTGATTCAAAAGGTCCTATGGAATACGACACTAAAACTCTATCAGAATTGTCATCAATACCTAAAATTGCCGTTGCAGCTAATTTTGAGGTGTGATTATTAATATCTAAATCAATTGGTTTGTTAAAAAAATCATCACTACACGATATAATTGTTGCTAGTATTACAAAAATACTTAGGACTTTTAAAATTTTCATACTTTTAAAATTTAAATCGGTAAGAAACCGATGGTAATATTGGTATTAAACTAATTTGCTTGTATTCCTTTTTATTGGTTTCAAAATTTTCTCCCAAGTATACATAAAACGGATTACTCTTCATATAGGCATTATATACGCCAAAGATCCAAGCACGCTCGCCCCAAGATGTTTTTTTGATAAACTCGGCACCCAAATCTAAACGATGATAAGATGGCATACGGTAACTGTTTTTTGTACCTAAAATTTGTACGGGTGAAATGAAACCATTAGAATCAAAAGTACTGTATGTTGCTTCGGGTAAAGAAATGGAATTTCCTGTACCATAAATCCATGTGCCGCTTAAATGAAATTTCTTTGAAAATTTATGAATAGCAACAACTTCAAAATCGTGTCTTCTATCAAATTTATAAGGGTATTCTTTACCTGAATTTATGTCGTTAAACTGGCGATTATTCCAAGCTAAAGTATACCCAATCCAACCAGTCGTTTTTCCTCGTTTTTTTTGTAATAATACTTCGGCGCCATAAGCTGTTCCTGTGCCTTGTGTTATTTTATCTTCCCAATCTTCTTGTATGTCAAAGAAACTTGCGCCTTCTTTATACGATATCACATTATCCATTTTCTTGTAATAACCTTCTAAACTAAATTCTATATTATTTTTTAATGTTGTAGCTACACCAAAAGCAGTTTGCCATGATTTTTGAGGTTTTATTTTTTCTGTAGATGGCACCCAAAGATCCGTTGGTAAACCAATAGTTTCATTGGTTAATAAATTAATATATTGAGCCATGGATGCATATGATGCTTTTAAACTCCATTTATCATTCAATAAATAACGTAAACCAACACGTGGTTGTAATGAGGCATAATTAGTGTCTTTAATTGTAAAACCACTTACATGTAAGCCTAAATTTGCTTTTAGTTTTCCTAAACGGAATTCATCTTCTACATACCCAAAATATTCATGTGAATATTGGTTGTTTTGTTTGTTTAAAAATTCGAAATCTTCTTCGTCAAATTCACCATTCACTGTTAATGCGCCAGGATTATAGGTGTGGTAAGTATCTCCAAAACCAAATCTAAAATGGTGTTCTGGATTTGGAATATAATCAAAGTCAACTTTAGCGGCAACGTCTTTAATACCTGATTTGTACTTGGCCTCAAATTTATTAACTTCGTTATTAAATGAGTCTTCTTGACCTGCAGAAAAATCGAAATTAAATTTACTGGTTGTAAGTGTTGTATTGGCAAAAAGTTTGCTGTTTATTTTATAATTCCAACGTAAAGCAGTTATTAAATTTCCCCAATCAATACCGGCAGTTGTTCTATAAAAATCTGAACTACCATTGTCATTTTCTTTAAAATCATTTTTAAAAACATCAGAACCTAAATAAGCACTTAAATAGATACTGTGTTTATCGTTGAATTTGTGATTTACCTTGGCGTTTAAATCATAAAAATAGGTGCTTAAATCTAAGTTATCTCCTGATTTTTTCACTTCTTTTTTAATGAATGGTTTTGCAATTACATCAAAATAGTTTCGCCTACCCGATAACATAAAGGAACTTTTATCTTTTACAATTGGTCCTTCTACCGTTAAACGAGATGATAAAATACCAATTGCACCTTCGCCATGAAATTCGTTTTTATTTCCTTCTTTCATATTTATTTCTATAACCGAAGATAAACGACCACCATAACGTGCAGGGAAACCGCCTTTGGTAAGCGATACACTTTTAATAGCATCGGTATTAAAAACCGATAAAAATCCTAACAGATGCGATACATTATAAATAGGCACACCATCTAAAATGACTAAATTTTGGTCTGGACTTCCACCACGTACATACACGCCATTCATACCTTCGGTACCACCTTGAACGCCTGGTAATAATTGTAATGTTTTTAACACGTCGGTTTCACCTAAAATTGTAGGGATTTTTTCAATGTCACTTATTGTAACA
Source organism: Flavobacteriaceae bacterium (assembly GCA_036478895.1). Classification (GTDB taxonomy): domain Bacteria; phylum Bacteroidota; class Bacteroidia; order Flavobacteriales; family Flavobacteriaceae; genus S010-17. The sequence goes on from JAZGEV010000011.1 coordinate 19,818, forward strand.
TCTATTTGACTCATCTGTGTTTTTTTCTGAATTTTGGCTTTTTTCTTTGTTGTTAAAACAATTTCATCCAAATCACTTGATGGTATTAAAGTGAAATCTAAAACTGTATTTTTGGTTAGATTTAAATCTAATTTAAAATCATCGTAACCAACAAAAGAGGCTTGTAATTTAACGTCACCAGCTTTTAAAGTAAGACTGTAAAAACCAAAATTATTAGAAGTTGCACCTTTGCTTGAAGTTAATTCATACACATTGGCAGACAATAGGCTTTCGCCCGATGATGCGTCTCTAATATAACCACTAATTGTAAATTTTTCTTGTGAAAAAGCGACAAATGAAATTCCTATACAAAGGAAAAGGATAATTTTTATTTTCATAAAATATGGATTTGATAATTGTATATTACAAAACTACACAATTTCTAATGTAATAATGTTAAAATTATTGTAAATTTACCTTGTTATTTTATACTATTTAATATGAATATTGAACAATTTAGAGACTTCTGTTTAAGTAAAAAAGGTGTAACAGAGCATTTCCCTTTTGATGAGTCAACCCTTGTTTTTAAAGTGATGCATAAAATGTTTGCTTTAACATCTGTCACCTCTCCAAATTTTAGGGTGAATTTAAAATGCGATCCAGAGCGCGCTATTGAATTACGAGAACACTATGAGCAAAGCATTATACCTGGTTATCATATGAGTAAAAAACATTGGAATTCGGTTTTTCCAAATATAGAATTTGATACGGCTTTTTTTATTGAATTAATTGATCATTCTTATGATTTAGTTGTTGCTGGTTTAACTAAAAAAGATAAAACATTACTTCAAAATATGGATTAAAAAAAGGCTTCAATTTCTTAAAGCCTTTTTAAAAGTAAATAATACTCCTATTATTTTTTAATGAATTTTAAAGCACCTAAGCTGCCATTAAATTTAATTAAGTAAATACCATCATTTAAATTTGATACATCAATACTAGAATTGGATTGATTGATTGTAACTGTTTTAATTTGTTGTCCTAATACATTGTGAATTTCTACAGTATAGTCTTTATTAATATTAGATAAGTTTATGACGCTAGCTGTTGGGTTTGGATAGATTGAAATGTCATTAAGTTCAAATTCATTAACACTAGCGCTTGATGTGCAATTATATGGTATTAAAGAATAACCTCTAGCTGCAAACCGAGCTGAAAAAGCATCTATATCTGTACAGGTAAAACCATGACCACCAGCGTCCATCATATTAATTGCTGCTTGCCTCACTGCAAATGCAGCATTTGGTTGATTTGTATTGCTATTAGTCATTGCTAAGCCTTCTATAAAAGCTTTATCCATTTTTTCTTTACCAATTATTTCCCAAATTTCCATTAAAGACGATGCCCAAATTTGACCTTCGGCATGAATTCCACCACCAAGTCCACCAGGATAGGTGTTTGTAACAGTAGTAGAGCGACCAGGCCAACAGAAATTATGCCCATCCCATCCAAAAACATAACTATTTGCTGCATCTGAAGTTGCCCACAAACCTAAATTTCTTTTGTAAGAATTCGCCCAATAATCACCAGATCCTTCACCTAAACCTTGACCGTTTGCTGCAGATCCATTAGTAGCAAAATCGTGTAATCCATGACCAAATTCGTGTAATATTACATCTGCATCCTCAGCATCATCAACACAACCTTCGCCAAAAGCGAGGTGACCGTTAAAATAATGTGAATTGTCTTGTCCATTTAATCCATGTGGATCAAATAATAAAACACCTCCATTTGTAGTAGGTGCCAAAGAAATTCCTAAAGTTTCGTTTATATAACGCAATGTTTTATCTAAATGGTAATAACAATTAACTGCTTCAAAACCTTGTTGATCTCTTGTGAAATTAAAAGTTGATGAATTTTGAACAAATAAGCCTGTGTTTGGAGCTTCAAAATCTGATATTTCTACATAAGGACCTTCTAGTTTAAATGACGCACCAGTTTGTTCAATGTCTAATAATACTACTTGAGTGCGGGCAGCGTTTAATTGTGCATTGGTATTATCATTATTGTCTTGATAATTTCCACCATAAGGACTTGTAGTAGCTGTTAATGGATCAGTATCAAACACCATCCCACTACCATCAACGCTTCCTAAAAATACAGCGCCGCTTTTTTTTTGCTTTTTTGCTTTTTTCTTTGGATCTATTTTTTCCTTTGGATCTTCTTTCTTCTTTAGATCTTCTTTCTTATTGTGATATATAGCCACATCTTTACTGCTTAATACTTCGCCAGAATTAGCATCAACTATATTTTCCCAATAACCAACTTTATTATTTGAAGCTATCACAACACGATAAACCAATTTGGTTGATTCTAATTTATTGTAAACATATAATTTAGATTCTTTGGATCTCATATCAGACTCTAAAACATTCATTTTTAATAAAGCTGTTTGTAAAGCATCCGCTTCAGAAATTGTAGGTGTTGTATTAATTAAAGCAACTGTTTTATCATACGTACTTGCATGATAGGTTACTTTCCCTTTTGTATCAAGACTTATAGCAATAGACGCATCAAATACTTGAACATCATTTACAAATTGATAATAACGAAACGTTTCTCCTGCTAATCCTTTTCTATTAAATAACATTTGAAATTCATGATGGTCTTGAATTTCTAAGGTTTCTTTATTGGCTTCTATCCATTGTAATGCGGTTGTTTCATTTTTACTTTGGGCATAAAGAAGTTGTGAAAACACAAGTACAATTCCGGTAATTAAGAGTTTTAGTTTCATGGTATTCTATTTTTAAAGTTGTTTAAAATGTGATGCTTTCAAAACTACAACATAATATTTAGTTTTAAAAATTTATTTTTTTAAATAAATCCCACAATACAATACCGGTAGTAACCGAAATATTTAACGAATGTTTAGTCCCGTATTGCGGAATTTCAACGCAAAAATCTGCTTGTGATACAACAGCTTGTTGCACGCCTTTGACTTCATTACCCATTACTATGGCAATTGTTGCTTTTGTTGGTTTAAAGTCTTGTAATTTTACACTTTCAACCGCTTGTTCTATAGCAACTATTTGTATGTTATTGTCTTGTAGTTTTTTAACTAATGTTAAAGTGTCTTCTACATATTCCCAAGCAACAGACTCGGTTGCGCCAAGTGCTGTTTTATGAATATCTTTATGAGGTGGTTTTGCTGTAATGCCGCATAAATACATTTTTTCTATCAAAAAAGCATCACTTGTTCTAAAAACAGAACCTATGTTATTTAAACTTCTAATATTATCTAATATGACAATAATAGGTGTTTTTTTAGATTTTTTAAACGCTTTAATATCTTTACGACCAAGCTCGTTATTATGTAATTTTTTCATAGAGAAAGTTTATGCTACAAAGATAGTATTTATCCTAATTCTTATCAAATAATTAAATTCTTGAAACATTTCCTTTTATAAACTGTTAATTATGCTACCTTTGCCTCATATTATTAAACTAATGACAGAAGAAAAAGTACAAGATTTAGGTTCGCAAATCATAGAGAAAATTAAAACTATTTTTGATCCCGAAATACCTGTGGATATATATGAATTAGGTTTAATTTATGATGTATTAGTTAATGAAGATAATGATGTTAAAATATTAATGACTTTAACATCACCCAATTGTCCTGTTGCAGAGACTTTACCTGTTGAGGTAGAAGAAAAAGTGAAAACTTTAAAAGAGGTAAATAATGCTGAAGTGGAAATTACTTTTGATCCACCTTGGAATCAAAGCTTAATGAGTGAGGAAGCAAAATTAGAACTTGGTTTTTTATAATGAGAGATCCTATTGAAATTGTAAATAAAGTAGCTAATAGTAAGTTGGTTACTATTGATTTGGAAGATTTTTATCCAGAGGGAAAGCGCGTCTCATTGGATATTAAACAGTGGTTATTTGAAGCAGTTGTGCTTAAAGAAAAAGACTTTAGGGCGTTTGTTTCAAATTATGATTGGGCACAATATCAAGATCATTATGTGGCTTTACACTGTAGTTCTGATGCTATTATTCCTGCTTGGGCTTACTTATTAATCACAACTAAATTAGCACCATACACTTCTAGAGTTGTTGTTGGAGATTTACAAGCGATTGAAAATGTTTTATTTACCGAGATTATTTTCAAACTCGATGTAGAGTTTTTTAGAAATAAACTTATTATAATTAAAGGTTGTACAGAAAAACCCATTCCACAAAATGCTTATGTACAATTAATAGAACGTTTACTTCCTGTTGCGTCTAGTATTATGTATGGTGAAGCCTGTTCTAGTGTGCCTCTTTATAAAAAAGGTAAATAGTTAATCCTTAAAATTATTTTTTTTGTTCAAATACATGAACATCTCTTTGAGGGAATGGAATTTCGATTCCTGCTTTATCTAATGCTATTTTAGATTCTTCTAGCGTATCAAAATATGTATCCCAATAACTTGCAGGTTTTGTCCAAGGACGAACGGCTAAATTTACCGAACTGTCTGCCAATTCTATAACACTAACAGTTGGTGCTGGTGTTTTAAGAACATTAGGATTCTTATCCATGACTTCTAACAATATTTTTTTCGCCTCTTTAATATCAGCATTATAAGAAATACCAATTGTAAGATCTACTCTAAATCGTCCTTTGGTTGAAAAATTAATTACATTACCATTAGATATTGCGCCATTTGGAATAAATGCCGTTTTATTACTAGGTGTTAATAATACTGTATTGAATATTTGTATTTCCTGTACTTCTCCAAAAACACCTTGCGCTTCTATAAGATCACCTACTTTAAAGGGTTTGAAAATCATTATAATTGCACCGCCAGCAAAATTACCTAATGAACCTTGTAATGCCATACCAATTGCAAATGCCATTGCTCCTATTGCTGCAACCAACATTGATTCCTTAACAATGCCTAATTTTAATATTGTAGCTAAAACGACACCAAACTTCATTGTCATTTTAAGTAAATTCAATGCAAAGCCAGATAGTGTTTTATCAACTTTTAATTTAACCATTAGTTTTGAAACCAATTTAGAAATTACTTTCACCAACCAAAATCCAATAACCAATATGGCAATTGCCATTAGTATTTTGGGAGCAAAGTCTTTTGCCCAAACTATTAATTTATCTGAATATTCATTTAGAATAGAGCTAATATTTAATTTTGAAAGCGTATCTGTTGTTTGTAAAGGTATCATTGGTTTCTATTTTATATAAGATGTTGCCAAAAATAGTTAATTATTTAGAGAAAAACTATTTTAGTTTATGGAAGAATAGGGCAAACTCATACTTTTAATTTTTACTGTCATTCCTGCGAAAGCAGAAATCCATATTATAATTCTATTAGATTCCTGCTTTCGCAGGAATGACATTTGATATTAATTACAGTTTCTACAAATAATATGATTTCCTTTAAAAAAAACAGCTCCATTTTATTTAAGTATGAGTTTGCCTATATGGATGAATTAAAAAAGTTCCGTTGATACTCATGAAAGTTCATTTCGACAAGCTCAATGAAATTAATAGTTTAACAACATTTAGAAGCTGGTTCACAACAAGAAGAAACCGTTTCCTTAGCATTTTCTATGACACATTCTGTTGGTGCTTTACAACCTGTTTTCTCAGAAAAAAGGGATGCAATTAATTGTGTATCATTTATTTTAAAGCTTGCAATATTCATTATGGATGTATGAAAATTTTCATTCCCAAATTCAACTTTAACCTCTTTTTCTTTCCATAAAGGGTTAATAGTATCAACTCTATTTAATATATCCAATACTTTATCTACCGTCATATAATCGGTTTTTCCCTTTTCTGAAGCGCTTTCCCATAATTGAAGTTGGGTTTCTTGCCAATTATTTATGTTTCCACCGCAATCTACGGTTTCAAAAGTGGCGTTTTTAACTTCGGTTAGATGGTAATTTGTGCCGGCAAATTGATTGTTACTGTATTCAAACAATAAAGACTTTCCTTTATGTGCGTTTAATGTTGTAATGAATGTTTCTAGTGTCATAATTTTATTTTTTATATCGTAATTTTACGATGGTTAATATTAAATTTTTTTAACAACAACTTATACTCGAAAAATCTTCGTTAAATAAGGTTTCAAATAAACGTTTTGCTCTGTTCCAATTTTCAATATGAATGCAATATTTAATTTTTGGTAATTCTATTTCACCAACAATTAATCCAGCCTCTTTTAATTCTTTTAAATGTTGCGAAATGGTAGATTGTGCTAATGGAATCATCTCAACCAAATCTCCCGTAAAACAACAACTTTGATTACTTAGATATTTTAAAATAGCCAAGCGCACTGGATGTCCTAGGGCTTTAGCGTATTTTGCAGTTTGCTCTGTAACATCAGAATAAATAATATTGGGTGTGCTTTTTTTCATATCTATCGCAAATGTACGATAAATAATTTTAATAAAATTATTTTTATATATAAAATTGGATAACCATATAATTTTTAGATATTTTTAGAGTTCTCGCCAAAGGTTATTCAATTATTGTTAATTTATAAAATCAATTTCCCAATATTCAAGAAGTTTGTTGTATTTCACCCTCATGTTGTTATTTTTCTTTTAAGTTAACATTTTTGATAAATTAGCATTTTCATCAATTAGAACAATAGTATATTTTTTATTTAACGTAAAAAGGGGTTTTGAAATAGTGATGTACGATTTTTGCTTTTTATTAGTACTTTTAACAACAATCAGTTTAACATTTTTTTATCAATTTTTGATAAATCCCAATTAATTTCTCCAATTTGATTTATTAAAATTCTATATCACTTTTTAATTTTGATATAACTGATGCGAGTGAATATTCAAAAGACTAAAATAGATTCCCTTTTTCAAGGGAATGACATACTTTTTTAAAAAAATTCATTCAAACTGAAAACGAATTATTAATCGAACTCAGGTTATTACAATGTCATTCTTACGTAAGTAGGAATCCACAAACAAGATAGATTCCTGTTTTCACAGTAATGACATTCGTTTTGAAGAAATATTAATACTTCAACTACAAATCATACTTTACAGTAAACATCAAATACCTTGGTTGTACAATGTATTGTGAGGTGCTTCTATAATCTGCCGAATAAAAATCGTCATTAATACTCGTGGTATTTAATAAGTTGATGGCAGATGCTTTAAATTCCCATTGACTGCCTTCTTTTTGATAATATAAGTCGGCATTTAAGAAATCATATACATTGGTATTGTTGTTACTATCTGTAAATGTATTGTAACTATAATCTGAGGTTAGCACAAAATCCTTTAAAAAGATCACTTCAATATTGGCGAATGGTTTTTGGTTGGATGATTCTAAATTATCAAAATCGTTTTTTGATATTTCATACCCAAGTTCAATGTTTGGCCACGTATCAAAATTAGTACTTAAACTGGTTTTGTAATTTTGAGTGTAGTATTTTGTTTTCTCGCTAATCACATTGTTTAATGATGTTGTTGTTAAACGATAGGTGTTTGCAATGCTATTATTACCCGATATTTTAAACTTGTATTTTTTGAATCGTTTTGAAAAACGCGCGTTAATCGATAAATTATCATCTGGATCTATACTGTTTAAAGATGAATTAATTCGTACCAAACCAATGGCTGCCGTGTTTTTTATAACATCCATTTTCTTAGAATAATTAATCCCACCAAAAATATTAACGAACGAAAACATATTAAACTTGCTATAAAACAAAGAATACTTATGATACAATGCATTATTTAAGTCTCTATTACCAACCGATAAGGAATTGTAAGAATTATACAAAACACCTTCAGATACTTTATTAATATCGGTAAAATTGGTTGAGATGTTATAATTTAAACGAATATTTTCCGATCTTTTTATTTGAATTTTTGCTGTAAAATCGGGCAATAAATAGAAAGGTGATTTTTTTGTTTCGGAACCTAATTGCGTATTTTTGGTTTGATATTGATGAGCGCTTAAACCTGGTGTTAATGTAAAAATACCTGTTTTAAGTTTGTAATGTAATCCTACAAACACATCAGTATAGTTGAATTTTACATCATTAATTAATGACGGATTGTTAAAATCTAATACCGACTTATCATCCAATGTTTGAAATATATTGGAGTTTAAAGATTGCGTATTTAACGTTGTTCCTAAAGTAACATTAAGGTTGGATTTGTTATTTAAAATATAGTAATAATCCAATTTTGCATCCAATTTACGGGTGTTTATTTTTTTGAATTGAGACATGTTATAATCGGTACCTTCATCAACAGTAGGTATGTTTATAAAACGCTGTTCACCGTTAATGGAGTTGTATAAGGGTTTGTTGTTTTCGATTAAAAACTGACTTTCAAAGGCAAAAATATTTTTATCGTTTGCCGTATAATACATGTTTGTACTTTGCTTTATTGAAAATGGTTTTTCTGCCTTACTGCTTTTTATGTTATCATCCGAATTGGTTGTGGTGTTTCCAAAAGTAAAACTGGATAATGAATTGGTGTTTGTGGCTTCGTTTAAATCGGATATTTTTAAAATAGCATCGTAATCCAATTGGAAAATTGCACTTGGTTTATAGCCTAAAGCTAATTTCATTAAACCTAAAGTATTGTCTTGATTTGTTGATGATTGTTTATCTTCATTTAAAGTATTACTTTGTGAAATTCTAGTTGAATTACTGTTTGTTTGTAATGTGTTTTCAGCTTTAGAAAAAATGGCGAATCCGTTAAAATCGAGATTTTTACTCAATGATTGAGAGAAATTAACTGCTCCAAAAGTGTTTTTAACTTCTTGTGCTTTATTGTCTTTTAAAAAGGATAACCCTAAACTATTAGACGATACATTAAGTCCACCACTTTTCATCATATTTTTAAAACCGCCAGAAAATTTAAAATAATCTCTAAATGTAAACGGAATTTCACCAATGTTATTTATATCGGTAATCACGTTAATACTTTTATTTGGGCTGTAATAAAATAATTTTGGGTGTGCTAAATAACGTGTGCCATCGCCTTCACCAGCGCCAGCAGTCACTTCACCAAACCAAAAATTCTTTTTCCCTTCTTTTAATTTTATATTTATGGCAATGTTATCACTATCATCTCCAACACCGCGCATTTGCGAGACATCATTATGGTTTTTTAATACTTCTACTTTTTTAATAGCATCTGCCGGAATATTTTTAACAGCTAGTTTGGTATCGCCATCAAAAAACTCTTTACCTTCTACATATACTTTGGATACTCGTTTGCCTTCTACTTCAATTTCGCCTTCTTTATTAACCTCAACACCTGGCAATTTTTCCAATACATCGCCTAGTTTTTTTTCTTTTCCGTTGGTAAACGAGTCAGCATTATAAACAATAGTGTCTCCTTTAATTGTAACGGGCATTGTATAGGTTATTTCAATATCATCCAAACTGTTTAAGTCTTCCTTTAATACAAAATCCTTTGTCGTTTCTTCTTCACTAATAACCAATAATTTTGATTGAGATACAAAACCAATGTAACTAACTTTTAACTCAACATTACCTAACTTTGATAATTTAATTTTATAGTTTCCTTTAGCATCGGTAATGGAATAGCCTTCTAATGAGCCATCGTCCACATTCATAGCAATGACATTTGCCATATCCAATGGGTTTCCAATACTATCTCTTACAACACCTTTTAAGCTTATTTGAGAAAAACTGTGAATAGATATAAAAACGAAGATTAGAATTAACTGTTTTTTCATAATTTGGTTTGATTGAATTAATAAGGTCTCGACCTTAATTTATATTGAGTATACGAAACACTCAACCTAACATAATAAGCTATAATTATTAGCAAAAAGTTGATTTAATTATGTAATATTATGGGGAAATTCACTAAAAATGACGACCACGACCACCAGATCCTTTTTTACGTCCGCTTTTAAAACGAGCACGCATTTCGGTAATTTTTTCTTCTAGTATCGCTTCATATTCCTCTTGCGTTATCTCTTTACCTTTAGTTGGTTTTTCAATTTTTGCTTTGTCTTTTGGATTAATAACCAATTCTGTACAATACATTTGCAAATTGCCTTCGTTTACTTCTAATATTAAACCAGGTAAACCTTGGTAATCTTTTGGTCCGTGAGCAACAGGAATTTCTGGAGTATACCATGCAGTAACTGTAGTTGTTTTTATGGTTTCAACTGTTGTGGAATCTTTTGCTTTATCTTTCGATTGTTCTTTTTTCATAAAACGACTAAAACGTTTCATATCATTCTTTACAACTTTTTCTGCGGTTGCTTTAAAACAAAGGTGTTTTCCTATCATTTTGGATTCTTTACCTAATTTCCAATCCAGTTGTTTTAAACTGTCTTTTATTAAAAAAACTTTACCAAATGTTTCTTTTTTATTGGTGAATGTTTTTGCTTTTGTATCTCTAAAAAATACATTATCCGATGAACGGCTAAAACGAGAATTTTCTCCTGGTGTTTCTAACACTTTTTCTTCTTTATAAGTAGATTGTGTTTTGTTAAAGTCCAAGACATAGATTTTCTCCATTCGTTTTTTCATCATTTTCATCATAAAATCCTTACGATCGTCGGGCATTTTCATACTGTCCATACGTTTTTTAACAGCATCACTTACAGTGATTTTTGTTTGATACAGTGCTTTTCCTTGAAAACCTTGCGCTTTTGCAACCGTTGTGAAAAAAAACAAAACGGATATCATAATTTTTAAAATAATTCTGATCATATCTTTTAGTTTTAAATGGTTATAATTTTATGTGTTATAAGTATTCACTTAGAGGGATTATACATTAATAGACGCTTAAACAAATAGTTTGTTACAGTTTAAACTCTTAACCTCCAATAAAAATTGTGTTACTGTTACCTTTTCCCTTTTTACGTCCACCTTTAAATTGCTTCATCATTTCTTTAGATTTCTCTAGCATCATATCTTCAAACTTCTTAGCGGTAATTTTTTTTCCTTTTTTAGGAGCTTTAATTTCAACTTTTTCTTTAGGGTTCAACACTAATTTTGTGCAAACAAAGTGCATTTTATCTTGATGTAACTCTAGTACTAAACCTGGTAAACCAGAAATTTCCGCAGGACCATTATTAATTGGTATTTCTGGTGTGTACCAAGCGGTATATTTTAATTCTTTTTGGGTGTCTTTTTTTTCCATTGTTTTATAATCAAAATCATCAATCAATTTTATTGCAGTTGCTTTAAAACAAAGGTATTTGCCTATTTTTTTTGATTCTTTACCCAATTTCCAATCAATGGTTTCTAAAGTGTCAATTATTAAAAACTCTTTCCCAAACGATTCGGTTGCTTTTGTAAAGGTCTTTTCCTTAGTGTTTTTATATAACACATCCGCAGAACCTGTATCAATAGTAATTGAAAAACCAGAACTAGCAGGTGTTGGTTTTTCTAACTCTTTATCTTGCGTGTAAATTGAGCTTGTTTTATCAAAGACTAAGGTGTAGGTTTTTTCGGATTGTTTACGAATCATTTCACGAATTGATTTTCTCATTTCATCATTCATCATATTATTTTTATCCGTTTTTGTTGAGTCTTTCTTTTTATCAAATTCAAAATTCATTTTTGTTTGATACGTTGCAATGCCTTGAAAGTTTTGTGCAGATAATTGTACTATTGCAATTAATATAATACTTAGTGTTATTATTAATTTTTTCATCTTTGTATATTTACTGTTAATTTTTAGCAAATATAGAACAAGATTGAGATAAATAACATTTGCTTATGTTAAACAATGTTAAGGTGTTGTTAAAATAGATTGTTAGCTATTACCCTGTTTTGTTAATTGAAATATGTTTTGGTAGTGGTTTAATTTGGGTTTAGCTAGTACTTGCTTTGTTAATTGAAATACGTTTTGGAAGTGGTTTAATTGTTTAATTAGGTTGCTAATTTATTAACATATGTAAATAATTAAACCTAATTAACCAACAACTGAAAACCAAAAACTATCAACCAACAATTGAAAACCAACAACTAATCACTAATTAAACCAATTACCCCAAGGAATACGTATAAGAATCATTACCAATGCTAATCCATACCAAATAGCTAAGGTTTTAAACTTGCCTTCTGATGTGCTTTTCTTTTTGTGTTTAGAAAATCCTATGGTGATGAAAACAATGGCTAATATCATCATTAATGGATGTTCTACAGCTATTAAACGTGCTGCACTATCTTTCATAGTTACGCTCATTCCGTTTGCTTTAAAACCTTTGTAAGCTGGAGACATAAAATACCAAGCCAAACCAATGAATAATTGAATATGTGATGCTATAAGTGTAAATAATGGCAGGCGAACATCTTGTAAAGTATATTCTTTTTTTAAACTTAAAAGTGTTTTAACAACTGTAATGATTAATAAAGCCAATACAAAGTAGGCCCATTTTGAATGAATGTCTTGAAAAATTTCCATTTTTAGTGATTTTTAATTAGTTAGTTTTTTGTAAAAATAGTGTTTTATTTTTTGTTGTTAAAAAAGAACTGAAAATTTATTTGTTAAAAATAAATCCAAGATAGTGTGCGATTTCTTACTTTGCTAATACTTGATTGCATCGCAGACAGTATCACTTCTAAGTTTTTAAACTTAAACTTCCTGATCTTAACCAAAAACAGAAAATGTATTTTAGAATATGTAACTTAAGATATGAAGTTAAACAAAACTAAGATGATTAATTTAATTACTTTCTGTACACGATGCAATCACGCACTAGTATGGTGATTTTTAAATTGCCTTTAAAATTATTTACTTTTATGTGCTTCTTTTCCATCAGAACATATTTTAAGACACTCTGATTCAAATTTAATCAAATCAGGTCTAAATATAAAGTCATTATCATTTTTATTTAAAATCATTACACCGTCATTAAGCAAATGTATTTTAAAACTCGCATTTGATTTGATACTTTCTTGCAAATAACTATTTATGCTATAAATAGATAATATAATATTTTTTATTTTGTATAAAAATTAGTTCACCAAACTCTGGAATATTACTTTAAAGATATTAAAATATCATCAAACAAAAAACCTCTCTTTTTCAAGAGAGGTTTTATATATTAAATGAGGGAATTTAGTTATTTACAACCCATTCGCCTGCAGTTTTAATAAAGTTTTTTGTGTGGTCGCTTTCGCCACCATCATAAACCACATAAGTAAGGATGTATTTTTGTCCTTCTTCTGCTGTTGGATCGTGGTGATTTAAAAATAAATCTAATGCAAATACTATTTGCGCATCAGACCAGTTATAATCAAAATCATCATAGGTTTCTAAGTTGCCTAATAAACCATCATAGTCTGCATTTCCTGCTAATTGAGCAGCCATATAATCATAATCTGCGCCTCTATCTAAAGTGTAACGGATTGTATTGTCTGGTACCCAAGTAGAGCCATCGTGACCAAATTGTAAGGTTGTTGCAATAGTTGATTCATGTCCAATCCAAGCACCATCTGTAAAGGTATATAAGTTTCCTCTAGTTTGTGCTCCTGATGAACTTGAATAGTAAGGATAAATTACAAATAACTCATCTTCATCTTGTGCAAATGGATATGAAATATTTAAAAATGCTGGTAAATAGTTTTCTGGTCTTACCGAGCTACCAAAATTATCATACTGTCCAGGTTGTTGATAACCTTCGCCCATTGAGTCAAAATCAACTGAACTTAAGTAATACGCTTCGTCTGCTTTTTCCCAATCTCCACCAGTATAAACATAATGAGTTCCGTAGTTTGCAGTATCTCCAGTTACACCTAATGTTTTAATTGACATTCCATCAATTCTCCATCTTGGAGCATCACTAGTAGTTGATTCGTATTTAAAAGCAATGTTTATTGTTTGTCCGTCGTAAGCAGAAAAATCTACGTCTTCAGACATAACCCAGTCACCACTACCTGTAGGTAAAGTTGTTACTGTAACAGGATTCCAAGTTGCAGCTGCTACATCATTTGTATAGTCTGTAGAAACTACAATGTTTAATAACTCATAGTGTCCATTTAAATATTTCATATATTGATTTATTTGAAATTTTAAATTAGATTCACCTGTTAAATCTATAGATGGAGAAATTAACCAATCTTCGTTTTGTTGTTGTCCACTATTGTAACCTGATATTTGTAAATAAGCTGCTTCGGAAGTCCATCCTTCTGCACCAATTACATCGGTTGTTGTCCAACCAGCCATACTTCCAACAAAATCATAAGAAACGATATCTGCTAGTCCAATTACTGGAGTTTCTGTATATTTTTTAAATTTTGCTAATACTACTTGTCCTTCTGTTGGACTTGTAATTTGAGCATCCAATACATCAGCAATATGATCATCTGCATTTACATCTGGATAGAATCCAAAAGCATCACTTCCTGTAGAAGCATAATCTGCATTTGTAAATTGGTACACATCAGCACCTGTAAAATCATTTATACCTTCTGCAGAACCAATATAAAGGTTATAGCCTATTAAAATTGAAGAACCATTTCCCCAATGAGGATACATATCTTTAATAAAATCTGGTAAAGCCTCTTTGGCATCGTCTATAGAACTAAAACTTCCGTAGTTTAACTCTAAAGTGTCATAATCATCAGATGTAAGCGTATATTCTGTGCTTGCAACTAACGGGTTATCTTGAGCATCAATTTCTGCATTGATGTCATCCATTGGATTACAACCTGTAAAAAATACGGCTACAATCGCTACTAAATAAATTAATTTTTTCATTGTTTTATTATTTATTAAAATTTAACTTTAAATCCTACACTAAATGTTCTACCAGCACCATAATAAACAGTTGCACCAGTATGATCTCCACCTTGTGATCCACGAGCGTCAGACACATACTCTGTATTGAAAACATTATTGATTCTTCCTATTACTTTTGCATCTAAACCACCAACATCAAAGCCGTGTTTTAAACCTAAATCAAATAAGCCATACGCTGGTAATTCCCAAGAATTTGCTCTGTTTGATGAATCTGTACTTCCAGTAATTCTATACGAAGCAAATAAATCACTTGCATAGTTATAATCGATATAAATTGATGATTTTTCTAATAAATCATAATCTAAACCTAAAGCGAATGTTGTTTGTGCAGCATCAGATACTTTTAAATCTTTTGCGTAAACGTTTACGGTTCTTAATAACGTTCCGTCTTCAGCAAAAACATCACCACTTGTGTCATTTTTCCATTTCCAATCTCCTAAAGAAGCCATTCCTTTAAACTTTAATTTATCGGTTGCTCTATAAACTAAGTCTAATTCTACACCTTGGTGTAATGCATCTAAACCAGGAATATTGTATTCAATTCTAGTTGTTTGATCGTCTGGATTTGGTTCGCTACCTGTTAAAGATTTATCGATCCAAGATGTTCTGTACACATTTAAGTGTCCTGATAATTTTGGGCTTTTATAACCATATCCTAACTCTGCACTAAATACTTTTTCGTTTAAAGCATCTTCATTTAATTCAGTTGAACTTTTACTTAAAAACACATTTCCGGTTAAGAATGGTGCTTTTGAAAAATAACCAACATTTGCAAATACGTTACTTTCGTCATTTAAATTGTAGTTTGCACCACCTTTTACACTATACCCAATAAAGTTTGCATCTTCAGATAGTCTTTGATCGTCTGTTGAAGCATATTTCATAAAATCTTCTTTACTGTATGTTGTACTTGTTGCTGCTGTAGATACAAATATAGAAATATTGTCTTGAGGCGAATATTCTGCTTGAGCAAACAAACCTGCTTTTACAACTTTTCCATCGTAATCTTTATTGAAACGATCACCTACTTTTAAAGCTTGGTTAAATGTATTGTCTGATGATCTTGTGTTAAGATAATATTGACCACCTAATAAATCTGTTACTTCGTACCAGTGAGAACCTACATAATATCTTGTGTCTAAACCACCAGATATTGCTAATTTATCATTTACATTTGTTTTCATTGTAGATAACAAACCGTACCATTTATGTGCGTTTCTTGATGCAGCAAAAATATCTGAAGAACCAAAAGAGCCGTTTGCTTTATTTTCAGCTACAATACGATCGTAATTGATTGGTTGATCGTTAGAACCTAAACGGTAAGTATCGTCTGTTAATTTTGAACCTTGAGGTCTTCTTCCGCCACCTTCACCAAACGATGCATAAACTGCAGTTGTTAAAAATGTATTATCACTAATTGTCCAGTTATGGTTTAATGAAATTTGTGGTTTATGATAAAAGTTATAAGACGAATGTTCTACTTGTCCGTTTCTATAACCCCAATCTGGATTAAATCTTTTTGGACCAGATTCTGTTGCTTTATAACCTGCAATTGTACGTCTATTGTAACGTTGACCGTGCGTTTGTTTAGCTCCAAATGCTGTGAAAGATAATTTATGATCGTCATTAATTTGTTTTGCTAAATTCACAAAATAGTTAAAGCCATCAAAATTAGTTCCATCTACATAACCATCTCCAGTAATTTTTGCAGCAGAAACTGTTGCAGCAAATCCGTTGTCCATTTTACCAGTAGATAAAGTAACACCAAATTTTAAATAACCGTCATTTGCAACACCCATTTTTACATTTCCACCTTTGGTAGCATCGGTAGATTTTGTAATGATGTTAATTGTTCCACCTACAGATGGTACGGCTACTTTTGAAGCTCCTAAACCACGTTGTACTTGCATTGCGCTTGTTACATCACCTAAACCAGCCCAGTTTGACCAGTAAACTGCACCATTTTCCATATCATTAACAGGTACACCATTAATTAATACACCAATGTTTTGAGAGCCAAACCCTCTTAAGTTAATTCTACCATCACCATATCCACCACCAGTTTTGGTAGCATATACACCAGGTGTAGATTTTAATATTTCAGGAAATTCTTGTGTTCCTAATTTTTCTTCAATGACTGCTGCTTTAATTGTAGAAACTGCCACTGGCGTTTTTCTATCTACTGCAAACGATGTTGCTGTTAAAACGATTTCACTTAAAGACTCTCCATTATCACTCATCAATACAGTGCCTAAATTATCGCCTGTACTAAAAGAGATTTCAATTGGTTCATAACCAACATAAGATAATACTAATGTTCCAGTTTTTGCTTTTTCAATAGTAAAATTACCATCAAAATCTGTTGTTGTACCCATTGAAGTACCTTTTACTGTTACATTTACATCAGCTAAAGGTCCAGCTTCATCAGCTACTGTACCAGAGATTTGTGCAAAAATAGTTGCAGATGCCAAAAGCATCACAACTAACCATAAATTTGAAATTTTTTTCATGTGTTTAATTGAATTGAAATTAGTTTAAATAATTATTTTACAAATTTTGAATAGCTTCGCTAAACATAATGCAAAAATACTTAAAAAGATTACTTATTAAAGTATTTTAACATTAGTTTCTTTTAACAAGTTTTTAACAAGTTATAGAATCTAATCAAGATAATGATTTGAAGTGATTCCTTTTAGAGAAAATTAATATTAATTAAAAAGACATTAGACCGCTTCGCTTTTATATACTAGACGATAGAATAAAGTATTCTCTACTTAAATTTACATTGAGTTTATCCAAATTTTGAACGGCTAATTAACGCCACATAAATTGACTACCGTTTTTGCAGAACGATAGTAATTTAAAAAAGTTAATTCTGTATGAACTACATTAAGAATTTAACATTTTTACAGCTAATTCTTTACCTAATTCTACACCAAATTGATCAAAACTATATATGTTCCAAAGAATGCCTTGCGTAAATGTTTTTTGCTCATAAAAAGCAATTAATGCACCCAAATTTTTTGGTGTTAAATTACTGAATAATAAGGTTGTAGAAGGTTTGTTACCATCAAATATTTTAAACGGTAATAATTGATTAATTTTAGCGCTTTGTCCTTTCGTTTTAAGTTCCAAATGAACGTCTGCAGCCGTTTTTCCAAAAGCTAACGCATCGGCTTGAGCGTAAAAATTTGCCATTAATTTTTTATGATGATCTGTATTGCCATAAAGCGATTTTTCAAAACCAATAAACTCTACTGGAATCAGTTTTGTACCTTGATGAATTAATTGCATAAAGGCATGTTGCATATTGGTTCCTGTACTTCCCCAAATAACATTACCTGTTTGGTAGGTAATTTTATCGCCATTTCTATCCACACTTTTACCATTACTTTCCATCGATAATTGTTGTAAAAAAGGTGGTAAATTTTCAAGATATTGTGAGTATGGCAATACGGCTTCACTCTCTGCATTGTAAAAATTATTATACCAAATACTAATTAGGGCGGATAATACTGGTGCGTTTTTATGAAATGGTGTTGTTCTATAATGCACATCCATTTCATTAGCGCCTTCTAATAATTCTTTAAATTTAGAAAATCCTATGCTTAAAGAAATACTTAAACCAACAGCCGACCATAAAGAAAATCGTCCACCAACCCAGTTCCACATTGTAAAAATATTATTTGGATCTATACCAAAGGCACTTACTTTTTCTAAATTAGTTGAAACTGCAACAAAATTGTGTTTAATATCTTTTGGCTTGGCATTTTGTAAAAACCATTGCTGAATTGTTGTTGCATTGGTTAAGGTTTCTTGTGTGGTAAAAGTTTTAGAAACAATAACAAACAGAGTTGTTTCTGGATTAATTTTTTTTAATACTTCTTGTACATGATCGCCATCAATATTAGAAACAAAATGCGTGTTTAAATGATTTTTGTAATACTGCAAAGATTCTACAACTACACGTGGTCCCAAATCCGATCCACCTATGCCAGTATTTACAATATCTGTAAATGCCTTGCCTGTAAAACCTTTTCTTTTACCGGATATTACTTCGTCTGAAAAAGCTTTCATTTTTTTCAAACTGTCTTGTATTGAAGGTATTACATTTTCACCAGAAACGTTTATTTTTTTAGATGTAAAATCTCGTAAAGCTGTATGTAATACGGCTCTTTCTTCGGTTTCATTAATTATTTCTCCAGTAAATTGCTTTTCAATAGCATCTTTTAAATCACAGTCTTTTGCTAAATTACATAATAAATCTATTGTTTCTTTTGTAATTAGATTTTTTGAATAATCAATAGATAAATCATTGGTTTGTATTGTGAAATCTTGCTTCCTTTGCGCATCATTAAAAGCATTTTTTAAAG
The DNA here is from genome assembly GCA_036478895.1 of Flavobacteriaceae bacterium. Taxonomy (GTDB): domain Bacteria; phylum Bacteroidota; class Bacteroidia; order Flavobacteriales; family Flavobacteriaceae; genus S010-17. Next base: position 38,957 of record JAZGEV010000011.1, read on the forward strand.
AAAAATTTTGCATTTCATTGACATGGTTTTGCAAGTTTTTCCAAGATTTTGTTGAGGTAGGATTGATTTTTTTTAATGACATTATTAAGATTTAATAGGTGTTTCTAATGTGTCTAATACTATTTCTATTTGTTCCATAGGATATTGAATACTATCCAATTGAGATTTAATTGGGATGATAAACTCTTTAAATAACGGAACTACATCTTTTTTCATTGGATCTGCCGATGGGAGTTTTTGTTTAAACGGATCTACTTCTTTTCCGTTTTTCCAAAAACGATAACAAACGTGTGGTCCTGCAGTACTTCCTGTCATGCCAATCCAACCAATAACATCGCCTTGTTTTACAAAATCGCCTACTTTTACTTTACGTTTTTTCATATGTAAATATTGCGTAGAATACGTGCCATTGTGTTTAATTTTTACATAATTTCCGTTGCCACCTCTGTAAGCCGATTTAGTTACTGTTCCGTTTGCAGTACTAACAATTGGTGTGCCAATTGGAGATGGAAAATCTGTGCCTCGATGTGCTTTTACACGATTACCATAATGTTTTATACGGCGTTTTAAATTATAACGAGACGAGACTCTGCTACTAAATTTTAAAGGTGCTTTTAAAAATGCACGACGTAAATTATTAGTTTGATCATCATAAAACTCTGGAATATTTTTGGTAGAATCAACCACATATCTAAAACCATAAAATGGCTTTTTCTTATGTTCAAAATATGCTGCTTTAATATTTCCAATACCTACCGATACACTATCATCTATAAAGCGTTCTTCGTAAATTACTTTATATTTATCGCCTTTACTTAAATGATAAAAGTCAATAGTCCAAGCATAAATATCAGATAAGGCAAACGTAAGATTGTAATTAACACCTTGCGCTTCAATAGCGTTTGATAATGACGAGTCTATAATGCCTGATGCTGTTTTTATAACCGTTTTAACTGGCTTTTTACCAATATAAGCCTTTTCTTTATTGTTTAAATCTAAAACTAAATACTCAACTTTATTTGGTTGATATATAAATACTTGTGCTTTTTCAGTTGAATCTTTTGATGCAAGTATTGTGTAACGTTTACCAACGCGTAAATTACGTGCAATGTCAAAAGTGTTTTTTGAATTTGCAACAATTTTATTTATAGTTGGGTTTTCTACGTGATGCTTGTCCATTAAATAACCAAAGGTTTCGTCTTTTTTTACGATGCTTTCAATCACTTTATAATCATTGAAAACATAACCAAATTTCTTGACTATCACAGGTTTTTTCTCAATTACTGGTATTGGTTTTACTTCTTTTTTACAAGAAATGGCTAAAATAGTAAGTGTAATGAGAAGTAAGTTTTTCACGATAAAATTTGGTCTTTGGGTTAAGTGCCAAAATTAGCAAATTTTTAGGTGAGGTTATTATAAAAAAGTCTTAAAATTATTTTAAGCTTGTAGCGTTTGCTAAGCCTGTATATTTATACAAATCTGCTCTTAAAGAACCAACCGATAATGATGCTTTAATACGCAATGGAATTTTATTATCATCATCACTTACCCAAACAGTAACACTTTCTTTTTCTTTAAAAACACGACCAGATGCAACTAAAGGGCGAAATTTAGCCGCTTTAATAGTTCCAAATTTAGTATTTATGGTTTCTCTACCTAAAAAACGTAATTTCATATGCATGGTTTCTTGATCTAAAAATATAGGTAATTCCAATTCATCCCCTTTTTTAAAATTACTAATATCTTGATTTCTCATAAAATACAAAGCTGATAATAAGTCTTGAACTTCGCCAGTAGTTTTAAACGTTTTACGTGATTTTTTTTCATTATCTACTACAACTGCTTTTTTAGTATCTTGGTCAAATAATATTTCTTTATCTTTAGTGTATCCACCTTCATTTATTTGTCTGATAAAGCGATAAGGTAAAAAAGTGTCTTTATAAAAAAAGGTTTCATAATTGTCACGCACTTTAAAAAACCAATTAATCATACCTGTCGTTTTTCCTTTTCCAACTACATGAAATGCTTCTTTCCCTTTGTTATAAGCGCCTTTAACTTCCATTGTTGCATAGCCAGCCGTTAAAAAGTTACTATAACTCAAACGGAATTTTAAATTCTCTCCTTCTTTAAATGCTAATTTTTCTTGTGAAAAAGATGCAAAAGAAAGCCATAAACTTAGGATAAATATTATTTTTTTCATGTGATTGTCGTTCTTTGTTAAGATGAAGGTATTGTTGTTATAGTATCTTAAAATCAAATATTGTTCCAATTTTTAAAAAGGAATCCCAAATGTAGTCAATTTTAATTTTAGGTTTGTATTTTTGAACAATGGATGACTTTTTATTTTATACCCAACAAGGGTTTACACATGTGCTTGATAAAAACGCATTAGATCATATTTTGTTTTTTATAGCTTTAGTCGTTGTTTTTAGTTTTAAAGATTGGAAAAAAGCGCTTTGGTTAATAACATTTTTCACTTTAGGACACAGCGTTACCTTTGGTTTATCATCTTATGGATATATTGATTTAAACGTTGATTTAATTGAGTTTATAATTCCTATTACCATTTTAATTCCGCTTATATATAACAGCTATTATGCTTATAAAAAATCGGATAAAAAGAAAAATAATCGCAACATTTATTTTTCTTTTTTCTTTGGGTTATTTCACGGCTTAGGCTTTTCTAGTTATTTTAGAATATTGGATGTGGACAATAAACTAGTTCCATTAATGACATTTTCTTTAGGTATTGAATTGGCGCAAATAGTTGTTGTTTTAGCAACACTTACTTTAGGTTATATTTTACAATCTCTTGTCTTTAAGAATATTAAAAACATAAAGAATGTCTGGACTCTTGGAGTTTCGGGAATTGTATTTGTAATTATTATACCTATGTTAGTTTCTAGATGGCCGTTTTAACCAATCTCGATCTAAAATCGGGATAAGTGAAACTAGCCGTATTTTGTGCGTTTCGAAAATGAAATAGTGTAAGCTCATATTTTTAATTAATTTATACTGTCATTCCTGCGAAAGCAGGAATCCATATTATAATTCTATTAAATTCCTACTTTCGCAGGAATGATATTTTGTTTAATTACAGTTTCTACAAATAGTGTTATTTTCTTTAAAAATAATCTCTTTTATATAATTGTAAGTTTGCCTTGTAAAACGAAACTTCAAAATACGGCGAATTGGCTTGATAAATGAAAGTTATAGTAAAAAACAAATGTGTTTTAATTAATGATCCCGATCTAAAATCGGGATAAGTGAAACTAGCCGTATTTTGTGCGTTTCGAAAACGAAACTTCAAAATACGGCGTTTCACTAAAATTACGTACATTTATCGGCTAAATAAAAAAATTGAAGAAATTTAAAAACATAGAATCAAAATTAAATGCTTTTATTAAAAAGTTTTATACCAATGAACTTATAAAAGGGCTTATCCTATTCTTTGCTTTTGGTTTACTCTATTTTATCTTAACTTTATTTATTGAATATTTTTTGTGGTTAAAACCCACAGCAAGAACACTTCTTTTTTGGACATTTATACTCATTGAAATTGGATTATTAACTAAATTTATTCTTTTTCCTTTAGTGAAACTTTTTGGGTTACAAAAAGGAATTTCATACAAAGATGCTTCAAAAATTATTGGAAAACATTTTAATGAAGTTGATGATAAACTGCTTAATGTGTTGCAATTGAATGATGCAGAAAATCCATCGGACTTATTATTAGCAAGTATTGAACAGAAATCTGTTGATCTAAATCCTATTCCTTTTAAACAAGCAATAAACTTTAGTAAAAATAAAAAATATTTAAAGTACTTAGCTATTCCTTTAATTATATGGATGATTACATTCTTAACCGGAAACGATTATATTTTTAAAGATAGCTTAAATAGAGTTGTAAATTATCAAACTGCTTACACGCCACCAGCTCCATTTTCATTTGAAGTTGTCACTAAAAATTTAAAGTCGATTGAAGGTAAACCGTTCACAATAAATGTAAAAACAAAAGGCAATACAACTCCCGAAAATGTTAAAATTCATTTTAATGATACCCAATATTATTTAAAAGAAACAGATTTAGCAGCATTCTCTCATACTTTTTCAAATCTTAACGAAAACACAACATTTTATCTTGAAGCTAATGGTATTAAATCAAAAGATTTTACCATAGAAATAATCAAAACGCCTAGTATTTTAAATTTTTCTATGTTTCTTAATTATCCTAAGTATACACAAAAAACGGATGAAAAAATTACCAATACAGGAAATGCAATTGTTCCAGAAGGCACAACGGTCACTTGGAAAGTAAACACAAAAAACACCACTCATATTAATCTATTAAATGTAACAGATAGTGCTACTTTTAAGCTAAAAAGCCTTAATAATTATCAGAATTATTCACTATCAAAACGTTTAAGTACTAATTTAGATTATATTATTAAAACATCTAACAATCAATTAAAAAACTTTGAAAACTTAAGCTATGGTATTCAAGTTATAAAAGATGAATATCCAAACTTAATCATTAAAACCGATATCGATAGTATTGCACGAGGAAAAGCACAATTCATTGGTCAAATTACCGATGATTACGGTATAAAAAATCTTTCATTGGTATATTACGATAAAGAAAATAAATCAAACACACAGCAATTTCCAATTTCGGTAAAAAACACCACTTTTCAAGAATTCTATTATGTTTTTCCTAATGGTTTAAATTTAAATAAAGGCGTTAATTATGAATTCTATTTTCAATTATTTGATAATGATGCAATCAATGGAAATAAATCTATAAAAAGTAAAATTTTTAAGTATCGCAACAAAACTGATAATGAACTAGATGAAGATTTATTAAAAGAACAAAAACAAACTTTAGAGGAATTAAATAAAACGACAAAAAAATCAGAAAAACTCAATAAGTCTTTAGAAGATTTCTCTAAAAAGATGAAAAATAAAGCGTCAATGGATTGGCAAGATAAAAAAGAACTTAAGCAATTTGTAAAGCGTCAAGAACAATATCAAGAAATACTACAAAAAAACACTGAAAAATTACAACAAAATATTGACGAATTAAAAGATGAAAATAACCCTAATTTAAAACAAAGAAAAGAAGATCTTAAAAAGCGTTTAGAAGAAATAAAGGAAATGCAAAAAAAAGAAAAGCTTTTGGATGAAATAAAAAAAATAGCTGATAAAATAGATAAAGAAAAATTTATAGAAAAGCTTGATAAATTAACACAAAAGAATAAACAAAAAGAAAAATCATTAGAACGTATTTTAGAACTTACAAAACGTTTTTATGTCGAAAAAAAGGCTGAAGAAATTAAAAACAAACTGTTAGACTTAGCTAAAAAACAAGAGGAGTTAGCTAAAGATAAAGACAATTCAGCTAAAAAACAAAAGGCGTTAAATAAGGAATTTGAAGCTTTAAAGAAAGAAATGGCTGAGCTTCAAAAAGAAAATAAAATGCTTAAAAAACCAATGGATATTCCAAAAAAATCTGCCGAAGAAAAAGCCATTGATAAGGATATGAAAAAAGCCGAAGAGAAATTGGAAGAAAGTGAAAATAAGCCAAATGAAGAAGGAGAAGAGAGTAAAGGAGATGCTAAAAAGAAACAGAAAGCAGCTGCCAAAAAAATGAAAAAAATGAGTGGCGAAATGGAAGCTGCAATGGCTATGGGCGGCGGAGGCGAAATGATGGAAGAAGATATTGATAATATACGTGCTATTATAGATAATTTAATCATTTTTTCATTAAAACAAGAGGCATTAATGAACGCTTTTGAAATTGTGAATTCATCGCATCCAGAATTTGGTAAAAAACTAAAACTACAACATGTGCTTAAAGAACATTTTGAACATATTGATGATAGTATTTATGCTTTAGCACTTCGTAATCCAAAAATATCTGAAAAAATAAATGAAGACATTACAGAAGCACATTATAATATTAATCAATCTCTAGAAAATATTGCAGAAAACAAAATACGTCAAGGTGTAAGTAATCAACAAACTACCATGATGGCTGCCAATAATTTGGCTGATTATTTTAGCGATGTGTTGGATAATGAACAAAACCCTAAAAGCGGAAAAGGACAAGGAAAAGGAAAGGGAAAAGGAAAAGGAAAAGGGAAAGGAAAAGGTGATGGTTTCAGTTTACCAGATATAATTAAAAAACAAGGTGAGATGATGAAGAAAGGACAAGAAAAAGGGAAAAAAGGAGATAAAGGGAAGAAAGGTGAAGATGGAAAAAAAGGGGAAAATGGCAAGAAAGGAGACAAAGGGAAAAAGGGAAAAGATGGTAAAAAACCTGGAGATGGAAAAGGCGAAGGGCAAGAACAAATGAGTGGTGAACAATACGAAATATACAAACAACAAAATGCTTTAAAAGAAGCTTTTAAAGACATTATGGGTAAGGCTGGAAACAACGGAAAAGCTGGTAATAAAGCCTTAAAACAAATGGAAGATCTAGAAAAACAACTCTTAGATAAAGGCATTACGCAATCCGTTTTAAAGAAAATGGAAAACTTAAAACACGAATTGTTAAAACTTGAAAAAGCTAATTTTGAACAAGGTGAAGACAATAAACGTAAAGCCGATACCAATAAAAATAGCTTCGAAAAACGAAATATAAAAGAACTTAAATCAAAAAAATTATTTTTTAATCCCAATGAAATCTTAAACCGTCAACCATTGCCATTAAAAACAATCTATAAAAAGAAAGTACAAGAGTATTTTTCTACTAAAAAAGCGAGTTAATGATCTATTACAACTACGAAACTGAATTTAAACTCAATGATGAAAAAGGGATATCGCAATGGATAACAAACACCATCCAAGAAGAAAACTGTACTTTAGAAGAGGTGTCGTACATTTTTTGCGATGATGCTTATTTACTAGAAAAAAACATTAAATACCTGAATCACAATACATTAACTGATATTATTAGCTTTGATTATTCGGTTGGCAAGACGATATCTGGCGATATTTTCATTTCAATTGAACGTGTGACTGAAAATGCTAAAACCTATAATGTATCGTTTAAAGATGAACTACAGCGTGTAATTATTCATGGAATTTTACATTATTGTGGTTATAAAGATAAAAATGAAAGTGATAAAAAAGAAATGCGCAAAAAAGAAAATTATTATCTTAACATATTACTAGAATCATAAGTAATTAAATAATAATTGAAATTTCATTTTAGACTAATAAAAAAGCTACTTTTGTCGTAATAAATGAAATGGATTTCAAACTAGGTTTCACGTGAAACATAAATCCTTTTAACTTTTTTAAGAATTTATAAAAGATGAGCATATTTCAAACAAATTACGATGTAATAGTAGTTGGTGGTGGACACGCAGGAAGTGAAGCTTCTGCAGGTGCTGCAAATATGGGCGCCAAAACCTTGCTCATCACAAAAAGTCTACAAAATATTGCTCAAATGAGTTGCAATCCAGCAATGGGAGGCATTGCAAAAGGGCAAATTGTGCGTGAAATAGATGCGCTTGGTGGTTATAGTGGCATCATTACCGACAAAACTGCCATACAATTTAAAATGCTAAATAAATCCAAAGGTCCTGCAATGTGGTCTCCTAGAGCACAAAGTGATCGAATGCGTTTTGCAGAAGCTTGGCGTTGGCAATTGGAAAACACAGAAAATTTAGATTTATACGAAGATAGTGTTAATGGATTACTTTTTGAAAATGAAAAAATTATTGGTATTAAAACTGTTTTAGGTTTAGAAATAAAAGCAAAAACTGTCATTATTACTGCAGGAACTTTTCTTAATGGACTCATACATATTGGTGATAAAACTTTTGGTGGTGGACGAGCTGGTGAAAGTGCAACTACAGGAATTACTGAAGATTTAGTAAAAAAAGGGTTTGAATCTGGCAGAATGAAAACAGGAACACCACCACGAGTGGATGCAAGATCATTGGATTTTTCAAAAATGATTGAACAACCTGGAGATGAAAATCCACTAAAATTTTCTTATTTACAATCCATAAAACCTTTAACAAAACAACGTTCTTGTTATATGACGTATACTAGTAAAGAAGTACACGATTTATTACGCGAAGGTTTTGATCGTTCTCCCATGTTTAATGGTAGAATACAAAGTATTGGTCCACGTTATTGTCCAAGTATAGAAGATAAAATAGATAGATTTGCAAGTAAAGAACGTCATCAAATGTTTATTGAACCAGAAGGTTGGTTTACAAACGAAATATATGTTAATGGTTTTTCTACATCGCTACCAGAAGATGTGCAAGCAAAAGCATTGCGGCAAGTTGCTGGATTTGAAAATGTAAAATTCTTTAGATTTGGCTATGCTATTGAATATGATTACTTTCCTCCAACACAATTAAAGTATACCTTAGAAACAAAACTTATAGAAAATTTATACTTTGCTGGACAAATAAACGGCACAACAGGTTACGAAGAAGCAGCCGCACAAGGCTTAATGGCCGGAATAAATGCTGCTTTAAAAACACAAGAACGTGAGCCATTTATTTTAAATAGAGACGAAGCTTACATAGGTGTTTTGATTGATGATCTTATCACAAAAGGAACAGAAGAGCCGTACAGGATGTTTACTTCTAGGGCGGAATTTAGAACCTTATTAAGACAAGATAATGCAGATATAAGACTTACTGCAAAATCAAATAAAATAGGTTTGGCTTCAGATTTACGACTACAAAGAGTAGAAGAGAAGGTTTCTAAAACAAATCAATTTTTGAAATTTCTAAAACAAACAAGTATTAAACCCAACGAGATAAATCCTATTTTAGAATCAAAAAAATCAGCTTTGGTTAATCAATCTATGAAGATGTATAAATTAGCATCAAGGCCTCAACTAGATTTTACCGATGTGGCAAAATTTAAAAAAGTTGACGAATTTATAAAGGAACAAAACATAGATATAGAAATTATAGAACAAACCGAAGTGCAAGTAAAATATGCTGGCTATATTGAAAAAGATATTGCCAATGCAAAAAAATTACAACGTTTAGAAAATGTAAAAATTCCAAGAGATTTTAATTACAAAGACATAAACATTTCAACGGAAGCTAAACAAAAACTAACAAAAATACAACCAGAAACAATATCTCAAGCAAGTCGCATTTCAGGTGTTTCTCCAAGTGATATTTCTGTAATGCTTGTTTATTTGGGAGTTTAAAGTAAATGTTCCACGTGAAACATATTTTTTACATTACTACCTCAACAAGCTAAACTAACAACATAATTGAAAATAATAATGAAAAACGAACTACCTATTTTAGAATGTATTGACCATACTGTTTCACGTGAAACATTTAAACTAATACATGAAGTAGAAACAGATATGTTGGTTACCAATCCTCAACCAAAGATTGAAGAATTAGAAAAATATTATGAAAGTAATGATTATATTTCTCACACAGATTCTGATAAAACATTACTTGATAGAGTCTATCAAAGTGCAAAAAAATATACTGTAAAAAGAAAAATAAAATTACTTAAAAAAATTATTAAAAATAAAAAAGAATTACAAATTTTAGATATTGGTGCTGGAACTGGAGATTTTTTAAATGCGTGTAAAAATGAAAATTGGAAAGTTGTAGGCGTAGAGCCAAATAAAAAAGCACGTGTTTTAGCAAAATCAAAACTGGGTATTTTAAAACCAAACACTTTAACTTATAATGATTTTGATCCTAAAATTTATGATTCCTTAAATGACATTGAAACTAATACAAAATTTGATATTATAACATTATGGCATGTATTAGAGCACGTTCCAGATCTTGAAAACTATATTAAAAAATTACAAAATCTATTAATGGAACATGGTACTTTAATTATTGCTGTGCCAAATTATAAAAGTTACGATGCAAAACATTATGGTAAATTTTGGGCTGCTTATGATGTGCCAAGACATCTTTGGCATTTTTCAAAAAAAACAATTACGTATTTATTTAATAAAGAAAACATGGTTGTCACTAAAACACTTCCAATGAAACTAGATTCTTATTATGTGAGTCTGCTTTCAGAAAAATATAAAACGGGGAAAAGCAACCCAGTTAAAGCTTTTTTTATAGGATTACTATCAAATTTAAAAGCCATCCGTACAAAAGAGTATTCTTCACTAATATATTTAATTAAAAACAAGTAAAATCAATTAATAACGCACTTTTAAACATTATCTCATAAGTTTAATAGAAGATAAGGTGTTTATTTTAAAAGTGCTTACAAGAGCATTTATGAGGCTTGTTTTAAATAGATAATACTTATGTGTTTTATTATTACTATAAATAAAACACATATTAATAATCGAAGAAATAATTTAGAAATAAATACTTATAATTTTTAAAATTAGTTCGAGTATCTTTGTAACATAATTTAGTGTAAAATGGAAAAAACAAGAATTAATAAATTTTTAAGTGAAGCTGGTTATTGTTCTCGAAGAGCAGCAGATAAATTAATTGAAGCACGACGTGTTACCATAAATGGTAAAGTTCCAGAAATGGGAACAAAAGTAACTGCTAATGATGAGGTACATGTTGATGGAAAACTTATTACAAAAAATAATGATGAACTTGTATATATTGCATTTAACAAACCTGTAGGAATTGTTTGTACTACAGACACGCGAGTGGAAGAAGATAATATAATAGATTATATAAATTATCACAAACGTATTTTTCCTATTGGGCGATTAGATAAACCAAGTGAAGGTTTAATTTTTTTAACTAACGATGGTGATATTGTAAATAAAATCTTACGAGCACGTAACAATCACGAAAAAGAATATTTGGTCACCGTTAATAAAAGTATATCTACTGAGTTTATAAAAAAAATGAGTGCTGGTGTGGAAATTTTGGATACAATAACACGCAATTGTTATGTAGAGCAAGTCAATCAAAAAACATTTAAAATTATACTTACACAAGGTTTAAACCGTCAAATACGCCGTATGTGTGAAGCTTTAGATTATAGGGTTAGAACTTTACAAAGAACTCGTATTATGAATATTTCGCTCGATGTGCCTGTTGGAGAATGGCGTGATATTACCAAAGAAGAGTTGATAGAAATTAATAAAATGGTTGAAAATTCTGCTAAAACTTATGATAAATAAGCTTCTTTTTTTAAATCGTTAGAGTCTTCAATTTTAATAATCTCACTATTTTTTATCAGAATATTTCGAGTTGATATTTGCAACACATCTTCATAATAATGATCTGTTATTATAATTCCTTTTGTTTTGCTGCTTTTTAGTATTAGTGCTTTTATACGTTCTTTTTGTAAAGGATCTATCATAGAAAAAGGCTCATCTAGCAATAAAAACGGATGTGGTAAATAACAAATAATGAATACTTCAAGATATTTTAATTCGCCTAAGGATAATTCAACTATTTTTTTATTTAGTAAGGTTGAAATAAGCGTATCATTTCTTACTATTTCAAGTTGTTTGATAGCATCGGAAAAGAATAAATCAATAATTTGAAAAACTTTTAATTTTTTAGAAAAAAAGTTATGCTGTGGCAAATAGGCTATTTTTAAGGATTCAATAGAATTTAAAATAGGAATAGCGTTTACAAATAGTTTAGAATTGGAAGATTTTACTAAACCAAATACAATCTTTAAAAAAGTGGATTTACCTGAACCATTGTTACCAAACATGCCAATGATATCACCTGTTTTGCAAGATAAATTAACAGCGTATAATATTCTTTTTTTACCATAAGATTTAGAGACGTTATGTAATTCTAGGACATTCAATTAAAAAATGAGAAAAAGTAAAATGAATGGTAAAATAAGTATGCTATTAAAAAAGTATGCCGCTTTAAATAAATTAAATTTAGTAATTCCCAAATTGTAATACATATAGTATTCTTCATTTTTAAAATACTTATAAAAAAACAAAGAAAAAATAAAACCAATTGTAGGATAAATAAAAAACCAGTTATTAAATCCTAAAAATAAACATACAACACTAGTTATCATAATGTTATAAATAAATATTTCGTAACAATATTTTTTAAGTGCGTTAAAATTCATATTCAAAAATAAGATAATTGAAAATGCTTTTAAAAAAATTAGCACAATTTAACATACTTATAGAATCTGTTTAATAATAAGATGTAAAAATCGAGTATTTTTGTAAAAAAAAGATGACTACAAAAACATCCAAAGAATCGCTTACAATATTAACCGATATGGTTTTACCAGGTGAAACAAATGCCTTAAATAACCTTTTTGGAGGTGAAATTTTAGCACGTATGGATCGCGCATCTAGCATATCGGCTCAACGACATTCTAGAAGAATTGTGGTTACTGCATCGGTAAATCATGTGGCTTTTACAAAGGCAGTTCCTGTTGGTTCTGTGGTTACAATAGAATCAAAAGTGTCACGTGCTTTCAACAGTTCTATGGAGATTTTTGTTGATGTTTGGATTGAAGATAGAGAATCTCAAGAACGGACAAAAGTAAACGAAGGAATTTATACGTTTGTAGCTGTAGATCGTACTGGATCTCCCGTAAAAGTGCCACAAATAAAACCAGAAACAGCCTTAGAAAAAGAGCGTTATGAAGGTGCTTTACGAAGAAAACAATTGAGTTTATTACTATCAGGTAAAATAAAACCTAGTGAAGCTACAGAGCTGAAAGCCTTATTTGAATAAGAAAGAATCTGAAACCTCTGAAACGAGTTCAGGGCAGGCAAGTTCAGATTAACGTGTAAATACATTAACTAAAATGTGGAAATAGAACCTTGAACAACATCAAGATTGATGAACTAAATAAGGTATTAGAATCTTTAATAAAAAATGAAATTAATTATTAAGATTATAAGCAGAAATTTGTTAATACTTTTCTATTTTTGATTCTATTAGCTTTCAAAATGATGTTACAAAATGATATATTTGTAATTCATAAAACTATACAATGGCCAAACCAAAAAGAGTAACGCCTTTAATGAAACAATACAACGCAATTAAGGTGAAATATCCCGATGCGATGTTACTTTTTAGAGTAGGCGATTTCTACGAAACCTTTGGTGAAGATGCAAAAAAAGCAGCCAAAATATTAAACATTACCTTAACAAAACGTGGCGCAGGATCGGATAGTGAAACGGCTTTGGCTGGGTTTCCACATCACTCTATAAACACGTATTTACCTAAATTGGTGAAAGCTGGTTTGCGTGTGGCTATTTGCGATCAACTGGAAGATCCAAAACAAACCAAAACCATTGTAAAACGTGGCGTAACCGAATTAGTCACTCCTGGAGTTGCATTAAATGCCGATATTTTACAAGCCAAGAGTAATAATTTTTTAGCCGCAATTCATTTTTCAAAAAAGCAACAAATTGGTGTTTCGTTTTTAGATATTTCTACAGGTGAATTCTTAACATCGCAAGGCAATGCAGAATATATAGACAAGTTATTGCAAAATTTTAAACCTAGCGAAATATTAGTACAAAAACAGTTTAAAAAACGCTTTTCGGATTCGTTTGGAGATCGGTTTCAAACCTTCTATTTGGACGATTGGGTTTTTCAAACCGATTATGCTAATGAGACTTTAAACGATCATTTTAACATAAAATCACTGAAAGGTTTTGGAATTGATGATCTGGATTATGGTGTTATATCGGCTGGCGTAATTTTGTATTATTTGTCCGAAACCCAACATCACAAATTAGCTCACATTACTGCTATTAAACGTATAGTTGCCGATGATTTTATTTGGATGGACCGCTTTACAATTCGTAATTTAGAACTGTATTATTCAACAGCCGATGAAGCCGTAACTTTACTTGATGTGATTGATAATACCATTTCACCAATGGGCGGACGTTTATTAAAACGTTGGCTGGCTTTGCCTTTAAAAAACATAAAAGCCATTCAAAATCGTCATGAAGTGGTGAAATATTTAATTGATGAAACTGCTTTTTATAAAACGGCAAGCTATCAAATAAATCAGATAAGTGATATTGAGCGTCTTATTTCTAAAGTAGCAACGGGAAAAATAAATCCACGTGACGTAGTACTTTTAAAAGATTCGCTTAAAGCCATTTTACCCATTAAAGAAGCTGCAATGTTAAGTAAAAATAAAGCCTTAGCAGATTTGGGTAAACAATTACATACCTGTAGTGATTTAATTGCAGAAATTTCGCGTGTTTTAAATGCCAATTCTCCTGTACATATTTCAAAAGGCAATGCTATTGCAAGTGGTGTCAATAAAGAACTCGATGAGTTGCGAGGCATCTCTAATTCTGGCAAAGACTATTTGGATAAAATGCTGCAACGCGAAACCGAACGTACCGGAATTACATCACTAAAAATTGCATCTAATAACGTTTTTGGATACTATATAGAAGTTAGAAATCGTTTTAAGGATCAAGTGCCCGAAGAATGGATTAGAAAGCAAACCTTAGTATCTGCCGAACGTTATATTACTGAAGAATTAAAAGAATACGAAGCCAAAATTTTAGGTGCCGAAGAGAAAATTAGTGCCTTAGAATTTGACTTATTTCAAGACTTATTACACTTTTTAATTAAGTATTTATTACCTGTTCAAAAAAATGCACAGCTCATAGCTAAGTTAGATTGCTTGTGTTCCTTTGCAAAAACTGCCGTCGATAATAATTACACACGACCAATTATGGATGAATCTACCGATTTGGAAATTAAAAATGGAAGGCATCCTGTTATCGAAAAACAATTACCAATTGGTGAAGAATATATTGCAAACGATGTGGTTTTAAACCGAAATCAACAGCAAATAATAATGATTACTGGTCCAAATATGAGTGGTAAGTCAGCTATTTTAAGACAAACAGCTTTAATTGTTTTATTGGCGCAAATGGGTTCTTATGTGCCTGCTCAAAATGCAAGAATTGGTGTAGTTGATAAAATTTTTACACGAGTTGGCGCTAGTGATAATATTTCTATGGGCGAATCTACTTTTATGGTAGAAATGAATGAAACGGCAAGTATTTTGAATAATTTATCAGATAGAAGTTTAATTTTACTAGATGAAATTGGAAGAGGAACAAGTACTTATGATGGGATTTCTATTGCTTGGGCAATCGCCGAATATCTACACGAACATCCAACAAAAGCCAAAACATTATTCGCCACGCATTATCATGAATTAAACGATATGACCGAAACGTTTAAACGCATTAAAAACTTTAATGTATCGGTAAAAGAATTGAAAGATAATGTGATTTTCTTACGTAAATTAGTGCCTGGTGGAAGCGAGCATAGTTTTGGTATTCACGTAGCAAAATTGGCTGGAATGCCAACTTTAGTCATTCATAAAGCAAATAAAATATTAAAGCGTTTAGAAAAAAGTCATTCTTCTGATGAGATAAAAGAAAAATTAAAAACAGCTGCAACGGAAGATGTTCAGCTTAGTTTTTTTAAATTGGATGATCCGCTATTGGAAAATATAAAGGAGGAATTAATAGCAATAGATGTAAATACCTTAACGCCTATTGAAGCTTTAATGAAATTAAACGAAATTAAACGTATGCTTGGTGAAAAATGATGGTTGTAAGACACTAGATCGCTTTGCTGAAGTAGAAATCAAGACAAAATTAAAGTCTCTTAGTTTTAATAAAAAATTACTGCACAAAAACAGCTGTTCCAGTTATAGACACTACAGTTTGGTAACGTTGTTCTAAAAACTCAATATCTACTTTAATTCCAATAATTGCATTGGCTTTTAAATTGGCTGCGTGTTGTTTTATTTGCTGAAAAGCTTCTTCTTTTGCATTTCCAATATTGGCTTCTAAATCGTCTTTCCAAACGGATTGTTTGTTGGTAGAAACCCCTGTAACGATGCCTAAATAATCGGCTATTTTAAAACCTTCAATTGAATTGGATGTTGTTAATATCATTGATTTTTATTTTTGGTGAAAATACAAAATCAAACGTTTAAAACATAAAAATAAACGGAAACAAAATGACAAAAACTACCTATTAAAACAAAGACATGAAAAATGGCATGATTAAATTTTAATTTATTAATGCTATATAGAATAGCGCCAATAGTATATGAAATTCCGCCTGCAAATAACCATTGAACACCTTCGGTAGGTAAGCTAATGAGTAATGGCTTAATGGCAAATACAATAATCCAACCCATAAAAACATACATTAATGTTGATAATTTATCAAATTTACCTGTAAAAAATAATTTAAGGATTACACCTGTTAAAGCTAAAAACCAAGTAATGCCAAATATCCACCAACCTGTTTTACCATGCAAGGTTACCAATGTAAAAGGCGTATAAGTACCAGCAATTAGTACATAAATTGATGCGTGATCAAAAATATTTAATCGTTTCCTAATTTTAGGGTCTTTTGCATTATGGAAAAAAGTAGACGCTGCATATAAAATGATTAAGCTAACTCCAAAAATACTAAAACTCACTATATGCCAAACATCACCAAGCTTACTTGCTTTTACAATTAAAAAAACCGTAGCAACAATACTTGCAATTAAACCAAAACCGTGTGTTAAAACGTTTAATTTTTCTTCTTTTGGTTCGTAAATTTTTGAGACATAACCTTTCATATAATGAGCTTAACTATAATTAACTCTCTTATTTGTAAAATAGTATAGTTACATTGTTTATTCCTACGGAATTGAGTATTTATATTAAGTGGGTTTTGATATAAAAAACTAATATTGAAGTTAGTAATTAGCTATTATTTTATTGATTGTTGGGTGTAGTTTTTTGTTTCCATAATCTTTGATTTAATTACCTCTATAAGTTCTTTTCTATAAAACACACTTTATTTGTTAAATCATTTTTTTGAAAGAATTTTGAACAATATTTGACAGAATTCTTAAATTAAAGGTATTGATTTTTTATGATGTCTAACGTTCTATGTAAGCGTAGTTGCGGATTTCAAGGCACTTACCTTTCAATTAATCACTAAACTTTGTTCAAAGATACAAACTTTGAATTTATCACAAAACCCGCAATTACGTTTACATTTTGTTGGCATTTCGTTATTTATTTTTCCGTTTTATATCCATCACTCTCTGTTCGAAACTTACTTTATTCGTTAATGGGTTTTCATATTTACTGAATTTTTCATTGAGAAATTTATTATGTTTTGCCCGTTTTTGTTTAATCAAATCATAATGCGTAAACCTTGTCCAAAGAATTGATTTTAATACTGTTTTGGTTTCATTCCACATTTGCATTTCTACAAGAATATCGCTTACATTCCATTCTAAAATTGTTGTTTGAATAATTGCTTTTTCCATTAAAAGTGCTGGAATGAAATAAGCGATTTGATTTTGTGTTACAAACCAACTTATTCCTTTTTTCTTTGCATATTCGTAAACATTAAAATCATAAATATTCATCAAATGATTTTCTCTTTCGTTTATGAAATAGTCAATATATTTTGAATTATTTAAGTGATTAAAAGGGTCACAGTCTGGAAAACGAACAATTATAGTACTTTCAGGTGTTTTAGTTTTCATAATAAATTTTTTGTCATTTTTCCAATATTTATCCCTTCTGCTTTTGTGAATTTCATTTCACGAACAAATTCCATTTCTCCCCAAAGATATGTGTTTCCTTTTAGCCCTTTGGTTGTTCGCATTCGTCTATTTAGCCTTGAAATTTCTATTTCTGTTGCTTTTCTTTTTTCTCCTAATTCTCCATAAAGTCTAATTGCAGGATATTCACTAAATTTAAGTTTGTAAAGTGCTTTTATCCAAAACCATTTACTGCTATTAACTCCTAAAACACAAATGTTTTTATTTGTTTTAATATTTTCTGGAATTTTTTTCGGAAACTTTTCAAAATAAAAACCAGTTTGGTCTTTGTTTAAAAATACTGTTCCGATTGGTGTAACGGTTGGTTTATTGTCTTTATCAACTGATGCTATTGAAACAGACAAACTTGTTTTAAAACTTCTATTAAAATGCTTTTTAATTAGTTTCCAATTTGATTTTATATCCATAATTCTGTTAATTTAATGATTTTGCAAAGTTCTAAATAAATCATCACAAATCTTTTGACATAAATCAAATTCGATTATTTTTTTGCTCTTATTCTGCTTAAAGTTTCTTGTGTTATTCCTATATATGAGGCAATATCTCCTAATGAAATGTTTAATTCTATTTCAGGGAATTGTTTTAATAAAAATTCATACCGCTCTTTTGCTGTTGCAAATTGAAGATAAACAACCCTTTGTTGTAATTGCAACATTATCCTTGTTGTTATTATTCTTGAAAATCGTTCAAAATCGTGATATTTTTTAGATAATCTATTCAATTTTTCACGTTTGAATTCTAATAAAATACTATTTTCGGTTAATTCAATATAGTGTTCGCTTGGTTTTTTTAAAAAATAGCCTGTGATTGCACAGATGAATTCATTATTAAACGCAAACCAGTCTGTAATTAGTTTTCCGTCTTTTAAGTGATACGCTTTTGCACTTCCCTTATAAATGAAAAATAGTTTATCGGTATAATTTCCTTCTTTAACTAATTGAGTTCCTTTTTTAAGTTCTAAAACTCGTATATTTTCTTTCCATTCACCAACCGTTTCAATTGACAGATTTGAATACTCTTTTGTTATTTTTTTGATGATTTCATTTAACATTGAGTTCTGTTTTTTAATGAATGCCAACATGTATATATAAACAAATAATAAGTATAACTTATTCAGAAATAAGCCAAAAATCAAGGTGTTTACGTTCTAAATCGGTTTTCTTAACCTTAACAGTTACCTCATCACCAAGTGTGTATTTATTTTGAGTGGCTTGTCCAACAATTGCGAATTGTTTTTCATCAAAGGTATAAAAATCATCTTTTATATCGTTTAAACGCACCATGCCTTCACATTTATTTTCGATAATCTCTACATAAATTCCCCATTCGGTTACACCAGTAATTACACCAGTAAATTCTTCATTATTATGGTCTTGCATATACTTTACTTGCATATACTTAATTGATGCACGCTCAGCTTTGGTTGCTAAATATTCTCGCTCTGATGAATGTTTACATTTTTCTTCATAGTCTTTTTGATTTGGTGTATTTCCACCATCCAAATAATGTTGTAATAAACGATGTGTCATAACATCGGGATAACGTCTAATTGGTGACGTAAAATGACTATAATAGTCAAATGCTAATCCGTAATGACCAATATTATCCGTTGTATAAACAGCTTTACTCATAGAGCGAATTGACAAGGTTTCAATCATATTTTGCTCTGCTTTTCCTTTTACATCGGTCAATAATTTATTGATGGATTGTGTGGTGTCTTTTCGAGAATTGGTATTGATTTTATACCCAAATTTTCCTATAACACGTTGTAAATCTTCTAATTTTGAAGCGTCTGGCTGATCGTGAATTCGGTACACAAATGTTTTTTTGGTTGGTGTTCCGTTTTTATTTCTTCCAATAAATTCAGCTACTTTTCGGTTTGCTAAAAGCATAAATTCTTCAATTAATTTATTAGCATCTTTGGATTCTTTAAAGTAAACGCCTGTTGGATTAAAATTGTCATCTAAATTAAAACGCACCTCAACACGATCAAACGATAATGCGCCAGTATCCATACGTCTTCTACGTAAAATTTTAGCTAATTTATCCATTTTTAAGGTGGCAAAAGCAAGCTCTGGTGTGGTGTTATATTCTTTATCCGTTAAGGAAATATCCGCAGGAATTGTGAGGTTTAATTTGTTCTCGACTCCGCTCGAACTGACATTGTTATTCTTAGAACTTGGGTCAATAAAATTATTATTTTCTAAGATAACTTGTGCTTCTTCATAAGCAAAACGAGCATCAGAATAAATAATTGTTCTCCCAAACCATTCGTTTAAAATGTGGGCTTTTTCATCCAGTTCAAAAACGGCAGAAAAGGTTAGTTTTTCTTCGTTTGGTCTTAGAGAACAGACGTTGTTTGATAAAACTTCGGGCAACATTGGCACCACGCGATCTACCAAGTAAACCGATGTTGCTCTATTGTACGCTTCTTCTTCCAAAATAGTACCTTCTTGTACGTAATGACTTACATCGGCAATGTGGATTCCTATTTCATAGTTCCCATTTTCTAAGATTCTAAATGATAAGGCATCATCAAAATCTTTGGCTGTTTTGGGATCTATTGTAAAAGTTAATATGTCTCTAAAATCGCGTCTTTTAGCAATTTCTGTTTCGGTAATTTTAATAGGTAATTTAGCAGCATCTTTTTCTACTTTTTCTGGAAATTCATAGGGTAAATTATATTCCAATAATATAGAGTGAATCTCTGTATTATGATCGCCTGGCATACCTAAAACCTTGGTTATTTTTCCAAACGGATTTTTTGAATTTTCGGGCCAATCTGTTAAAGATACCAATACTTTTTCACCGTCTTTTGCGCCATTCATATGTTTCATTGCAACAAACAAATCGGCATACATTTTTTTATCATCGGGTATTACAAAACCAAAATTTTTGTTCATTTGTAAAACACCTACATAGTCGGTTTTTTCTCTTTCAATAATTTCTACAATATCGCCTTCGGTTTTTTTATTTTTTCGTCTACTATAGACATAAACTTTTACCGTATCGTGATGTAATGCATGATTCATATTCCTTGACGGGATGTAAATATCTTGCTCTAAATCATCGCAAATTACATACGCACCGCCACGAGAAGTAACATCTACTTTTCCAACATAATAATTGTCTGCTGCTACTATTTGAAACTTACCACGCTCTTTTTCTTCTATCTTTTTTTCGATACTTAGCGTTGCTAATTCCCGAACTACTTGATTTTTACCATCGGGATTATCCAATTCCAACTGGCTGGCAATTTGTTTGTAATTGTAACTTTCTTTTGGGTTTTTATTTAACACGTCAAGTATTTTACGTGATAAATGTTTTATTTTATTTCCTGCTTTTTTCTTTTTGAAATTTTGCTGGAATTTCTTTTTTCCTTTACTCATTTAATTGTTTGTTTGATGTATTCATATTAATTCAGAATACTTTTTTATATGATGTTGATTTTAAATAAACGAAGTGAGTTTATTTAAAATACCATCGTTAAGTTTAGCAAAGATAGTTTATTTTTTTAAATTGATAACTTTATAAAAATTGATAACTAATTCAAAAGGTTTTAAAAAAATCAATTATTTAAATTAAATTTGCTGATAACCTAAACTAAACTAATGAAAACAATAGCCATTGCCAACGATCACGCTGGACCTGAATACAAATTTGAAATTGTTAAATATCTTGAATCTCAAAATTATAAAGTGCTTAATTTTGGTACAGATACTAATGATAGTATGGATTATCCTGATACTATTCACTTAGCTGCCAAAGCTGTAGCTGATAAAAAAGCCGATCTAGGCATCATTATTTGTGGCTCTGGAAATGGCGCTCAAATGACGGCAAATAAACACCAAGATGTTAGAGCTGCTTTGTGTTGGAATAACGAATTGGTTGAATTATCTCGTTTACATAATGATGCTAATGTACTTAGTATTCCTGCACGTTTTGTGAGTAAACAACAGGCACTTGGTTTTGTTAAACTGTTTTTAGAAACAGAATTTGAAGGTGGAAGGCACGCCACTAGAGTTGATAAAATTAGATGCTGTTAATGTTACTAAAGAAACAAGACTGTTTCGCTGAAAGATGTTAGACACAAGACTAATCTAACTAGTTAAAAAATAGTTTATCAATGAAGTTTGATGGTCTAGTCTATTGAAAAGAAGCGGTCTTTCATTTAGTCTGCAAAATAATAAAAAATAATGTCACACAATCATTCACATAGCGGTCATAACCATCATCACCCAAAATTGAGTGGTAAAAACTTAATGATATCTATTGTATTGAATATCATTATTACCATTGCACAACTTATTGGTGGTTTTTTATCGGGTTCTTTGGCGTTAATTTCTGATGCGGTTCACAACCTAAGTGATGTTGTTTCATTAATTGTGAGTTATGTTGCAAACCGATTATCAAATTCTAAAAAACAAACCTTAAAACAAACTTTTGGTTTTAAACGAGCCGAAATTATTGCTGCTTTTTTTAATGCTGCAAGCTTAATTATTATTGCTGTTTTCTTGGCGATTGAAGCAGTTAAGCGTTTTAATAATCCAACCGAAATAGAAAGTAACTTGGTTATTTGGCTAGCATTATTAGGAATTTTGGCCAACGGTTTTAGTGTTTTACTACTTAAAAAAGATGCGGAACATAACCTTAATATGAAATCGGCTTACTTGCATTTAATGACCGATATGTTGACTTCCGTTGCTGTTTTAGTTGGTGGTTTGATAATGAAATTCTATCAAGTTTATTGGGTTGATGCGGTGCTTACCTTAATTATATCTGTTTATCTTATTTTTATGAGTTGGCGCATATTTATGGAATCTTTAAAAATATTAATGCTTTTTGCACCAGATGATATTGATATTGCTGACATTGAAATTTCCATTTTAAAAATTGATAGTATAAAAAACATTCATCATGTTCATATTTGGCAATTAAACGAACACAATTGTCATTTTGAAGCACATATTGAGTTTAAAAAAGATATTAAATTATCGGAATTTGATACCATTTGTGAAAACGTAGAACATTTATTAGCGCATGATTTTAATATTAATCATTCCAATTTACAACCAGAATTTAATAGAGATGATGATAAACATTTTATTATACAAGACGAGTAAAAAAGAAGTTAGAAATGAGACCGCTTTGCTGTAAGAAAAAAGACTAAAGACTTGAGTAATATTATTAATTTTTTTAATTCAAATAAAAATGTCAGTTCGAGCATTTCGTCAAAGCTCAATATAAACTCCGCCGAGAACAGTTTTATATAAAAAAATAAAAAACAATCTCGACTCCGCTCGATTTGACAATGCTTAACACAAGCTAATTATCATAATAAATAAAACTATGCCAATCAAATTTTATCCCAAAGAATATAATCATTTAACAAAAGATGAACTGTACGAAATTTTAAGATTACGGTCTGAAGTTTTTGTAGTGGAACAAAACTGTGTGTATCAAGATATTGATGATAAAGATCAAATAGCAATGCATATTTTAGGCTATGTAGGTATAGAATTAGTTGCTTATGCGCGTATTTTTAAACCTGGTGATTATGTAAAAAAGGCAAGTATTGGTAGAGTTTTGGTACGTGAAAAACACCGTCAAAATGTTTATGGTTTCAGGTTAATGGAAACGTCTATTATGGCTATTAACATGCATTTTAGAGCGTTTAAAATTGAAATATCTGCTCAAGAACATTTAAAAAAGTTTTATAACAGATTAGGGTTTATACAAATAGGAGATAACTATTTGGAAGATGGCATTCCGCATATAAAAATGATTAAATAAACACTATTTGTTTTTATAAAATTTTAAAAATCATTACTTATTTGAGTAATGATTTTTTTATACACGTCATTCACGTTATTTATGACGTCACTCACGACATTTTTTTGTTTTTAAGCTTCTTATCCCTTTACATTTGTGGTGTTGAAACATTTGAGGTGTTTTGGTAAAATTATTAATCATTTAAATAAAAATTGCTAATCATAATCAATCGGTAAAAGAACATAATTATGATAATGGAAATAACAATCAATATAAAAATGGATCAAATTATTGGTTAAAAGTAGAAGAAAACCCAAATTTTAAAACAGTAGTTACTAAAATTAGTGATTATGCAAAATCAGCTAATACACCAAAGAATGTTGAGGAAATGAAAGATTTAGATATTTATAAATTCTCCTAAATATAATTAATAAACTTAAAAATAAATAATATGAAAAATAATATATTTATAATTATTGTACTGATTTTAATATCAATTAATACTAACGCACAAACAAATCAACAATTCACAAAACAATTTGTAACAGACAGTGGTGTTTATGGTTATGTAAAAATTACAACAAAACCTACAACGGTTGGTGGTGCTTATATTTGGATTCAACAAGATGCCGTTGTTATAGAAGGAATAAATGATTATACAGGTAATATGTTATCGGAAGTTGGTGTTAATTTCCCTTTTAATTGCTCCAATTGTGCTTTTTATGCAAGTGGTGAAGCAAGTATGCAAGTACCAGGTTGGACAAGAAGAGATTATGCTAAATTTAATAAAGGCGGTACTATTAATTCTGGTGGCTTTGGTAAAACCAATCAAACGGTACATTTTAGTGCGTCGGCTAAAAAAAGACATAATGATGCACGTTCAGAACATGGAAGTTCTTGGGAGAAAACTGGACGAGTTGAACAGATTTCTATACATAATGTAAAAGGCGCAGACATTAATAAAATTTCTGGATTTGTCAAAAAAATGAAATTGAAAAAATTAAATGAAGAAAGGGCAAAACTAGAAATGGAATTAAAACAAGATGACGGAAATTTTGCAACAGAAAACAATGATTCTACTACCAAAGAACAAACATCAAAAGAGAAAGATAATACAGAAAATAATGAAGGAGCAGTTGCAAAAAAAAATATAGAAAAAAGCGCTAAACAACCCATAAAAGAACCTGTTAAAGTACCTGATTTAAGCAGTGAGAAAATTAAAGCAGCAACAACTGTTTTAGCAACAGCTGCTGTATTAGCTTCTTTTTCAAAAGAGGTTGGTTTGGGTGCCTATTATTCTATAGGAGGTATAGAAGCTATTGGTGCAGAAGGTTTATTTTTATTTTCAAAGAACATTGGAGCATCTGTAAATTATGGTGTTACTTTTCAAACAGAAAGTGAAAATAGAGATTCTATTGAAGGTTATGAATATGGTGGTGGAATTATTTTTAACATTAATAGGTCGTTTGGGTTTAGTGTTGATTTTCAATATTATCAAACTGTAAGTGGTGCTTATGATCAAAACCGAAATCGTTTAGTTTTTGAAGAAAACGGTTCTCAAATTGGAGGATCGATATACTTAATGAATTTTTTAAAACTTAGTTATTTATCACCTGCATCAGGAGAATCCTATAGAAATTCAGAATTGATTGGAGAAGGTTCTGGAGCATTTAGAATAGGAGTTTATACTTATTTCTAAAAATTAAATCTTAAAAACCCCGCCAATTAATAATACGTTGTTAGCAAACAATTAGGGGTTTTTAAGTTAATCAAACCAAAACAACCGTTAAAGGTATAAATCAGTCGGTTACATAAATAAGACTTGTATTGTAAATAGTAAAATTATATCATTGATTAAACATTTTAAAACTAAAACATAATGAAAACAAAAGTACTTTTATTATTACTAGTTATTACAACTAGTATTAACGCACAATTTACTGAGAACTTTGATAATTATAATTTAGGTACTGTTCTTTATCAAAACCCTGATTTATGGTCAACTTGGTCGGGATATGCAGAACCTTATTCGCAATTAATCATAGACAATGCACAATCGGTCTCTGGCTCACAAGCTGGTTATGTAGGACCAGATTATGTTACCGATGCCTTTCTATTATTAGGTAATAAAATATCTGGACAATGGAATCTTACGTTTCAAATGTATATACCAACAAATAAAAGTGGGTATTTTAATATTCAAGGTGCTCTAAGTGAGATTGGTGGCGTTTCAAATCCTAATGAATTTCTTGGAGGAAATGTGTCTTTTAATCAAGATAATACAAGTGCAGGAGTTGGAACATTAAATAGTATTAATTTTAATTTTCCTCACGACACTTGGTTTTCTATAGAATTAATATTTGATGTAGATAATAAAACTTTCCAACTAAAAGTTAATAATAGTATTGTTAACATAACGCCTATTGATTTTGAAAATATACAAAATACAACAACTCAAATAGAGGTATTGGGCGCAATAGATTTCTTCTCTGCAAGTGCAACAAATGAGTATTGGATAGATGATATTGTATATACAGGCAGTAGTATTCACACATTCATTCCAGATGATAACTTTGAACAAGCTCTAATAGATATTGGTTTAGACTCCAATTTAGATAATAAATTTATTACAGCAGATTTACCAACATTAACATCTATAAATCTTGATAATAAAAATATTAATAATTTAGTTGGGATAAATGCGATGACTAATTTACAAACCTTAAGTTGTTCTGGTAATAATATTACAAGATTAGATCTTAGAGGGAATACACAATTAACAGCTATTAATTGTAGTAATAATAGTATCTCTGGCTTAATATTTACCGATACAGACTTATCTAATAAAAACAGTAATAACACAACAAATTTAACTGGTTTTCAAAGTTTAGATTGTAGTAATAATGCATTAACTGCACTGGATCTTACAAATAATACAGCGTTAACGGTATTAAATTGCAGTAATAATAACCAACTTACATCATTAAACATTCAAAATGGCGTGAATACAAACCTAACTTCTTTTGATGCTACTAATAATCCATTAATCACTTGTATTTTTGTAGATGATGTAACTTACAGTACTGCAAATTGGCCAAATATAGATACAACTTCAACTTTTGTAGCAAACCAAACCGAATGTGAAAATATTGTAACATATGTACCAGATGATTGGTTTGAATATAAATTAATACTAGCAGGTTACGATGATGTATATGATGATTATGTGAAAACTATTAATATTAGAGCTGTAGGAAATTTAGATCTTTCTAATAATAATATGACCAATTTAACAGGTATTGAAGACTTTGCAGGCTTAAAAAATTTAAATATTTCTACTAATGTTAATTTAGGAAGTATTGATGTGACTAATAATAAATTTTTAAAAGTATTAAATGTTCAAGATACAGCATTAACCAGTTTAGATGTTTCACAAAATGAAGATTTAGTTTCACTTAATTGTTATTTTAATAACTTAACAAGTTTAGATATTTCTCAAAATACTGAGTTAGAAATATTAAATTGTAATTTAAATGATATACCAAATCTAGACGTGTCTCAAAATAATAATTTAACATCTTTAAGTTGTTATGGTAATAATTTTATTAATTTAAATATAAGTAATCTTACTAATTTAACTTATTTAATGTATGGTAATACATCATTGGGCAATATGGATTTAAGTCAAAATGTAAATTTAGAAACACTGTATGCGCTTTATGTAAACACATTGGATATTACCGCAAATTCATTATTATCATTTTTAGGAATATATTATTCAAATATACCAAATATTGATTTAAGCCAACACGGTAATTTAACAAGTTTAAATTTATATGATAATGATAATTTAATAAATATAGATTTAAGTCAAAATACCATGTTAAATGATTTGTTTTGTACTTCAAGTGATAATTTAATAACACTTGATCTTAGAAATGGGAATAATACAAATTTTGTAAATTTTAATGCAAATTTTAACCCTTTATTAACTTGTATTTATGTAGATGATGCTGGTTGGAGTCAAGCCAATTGGACAAATGTAGATACGGCAGTTTCTACTTTTATAGAAACAAATGCTGAATGTAGTACCTTGCTTTCTATAGATGATGAAGCGTTAAATGAGGTAATTACTATTTATCCAAATCCTGCCAATGATATAATTACTATTAAAACTAAAGATAATGCAGTAATAGATAATATAACCATTTATAATAGCTTAGGTAAGAAGGTGAAAACTTCTAATCAAAATATTATGAATATAGGAAACCTGGAAAAAGGCATCTATTTAGTTGTAATAACAGATAACGATGGGAAAATTGCTAGAAAAAAAATACTTAAAAATTAAAACGTCCATTCATTTTTCCTTTAGTTGTTTTATAATAAAAAAACCAAAGGATTTTTAACACTATAAAGACAGTTGTTAGTTTTTGAAAATGCCAAGTAGTTTATTATTAAAATTATATTGGCATTTTCTTTTAATAAAAAAATCTTATATTTAACCAATTCAACAATACTACTATGAAAAAAATACTTTTATTAGTCCTTTTCTTTGTATATATTTCAGGGTATTCGCAAAAACTTGTGTGGAAAAGTTCTAAAATAGAATCCGTGAAAAAATATGTTAAAGACAATAAAATTACTTTAGACAAAAGAACTCAGCAGTATAAAAAAGGAAATACTATTCATTTATTTATAGATGAAAATGGTAATCATATATTAACAGGATATCCAACTAAACTACATAACAAAAATCTATTTATTGTAAATTTAGTTGTATCTAAAAAAAGTTTAAAAAAATACATTTTTACATGTAATGTTGAAGGAGATTATAGTGATGATTTAGTTATTGAAAATGGAAATGCACATCATAATGAAAATATTCGTCAAAACACAGAAGTAAAAGAAGTGTTTACTACCAAACCTTTTGCTAAATATGGAGAATTTACCGACTCCTTAAGTATAGATATTATAAAAAAAGATGGGGATAATGAAGACGTAATTTATAGTAAAACACTATCTATATCTAAAACATACCACATAAGTATTGCTACTGGATTTTTTGTTTCAAATTTATCGAACCCATTAAATATAAAAGCTGGTATTACTAATACAGGAGAAGCAACACTAATAGCCGATGAAGTAGAAAGTAGAGGAATTGTTTCGTTAAACGCTGTTTATTATCCTTATGGTAGAAATTACATGTTTCCTAAAGAAAAATTCTATCAAAATATAGGAATACTTGTAGGAACACAAGTAGATAAAAATCAATTTGATAATTTATTTAGTGGTTTACAATATGATTTTTCTAGAGGTGGAAGTATTGCTTTTGGTGTCCATTATGGAAAAGTAAATACACTGTCTGGTTTAGAAGATTTTACCTATGGCGAAACTCTTTTTAACGGTGACTTAAATACTATTGTTAAAAAAGAATGGAAAACAGGCTTTTTTGTAGGCTTAAACTTAGATGTTAGAATTTTTAAAAAATTATTTAATTTATAATTACTATTAACTAAAAAACCAATTTAAATGAAAACAACAACAACATTATTTTGTATTGTATTATTTAGTGTCTTTATTTTATCTTGTAAAGGAGATGAAAAAATAGATAGAAAAGCATTTTTAAAAGCCGCTAAGAAGCATTACGATAATCAGAAATATTTTAAACCAACTATAAATAAAATAAAAAATAAAAAAACAGGTGATATTGTCTTTTTAGCCGCAACAAATAATTTTAATATTTGTGATAAAAGTAGTTTTACGACATCTTATCAACGAAGTCATTTACATTGTTCTGAAGAATTATTTGAATTAAAAACTTCTTTAAAAGTTACAAAAGATGAAAATAATAGTTATAAATTAGATACTTTTTCTACCAAGATAGTTGGTAATACTATATATTATCTTAAAAAAGATGGTATGAAAGTTATAAAACCATTTGCTGGAGAAACTAAATTTTTAGAAATAAATGTATTATTAACCGAAAATGAAAATGAATCTGAAAAAATTGTCACTTTAAATATGAATGAAATGGTAAATAAAAATTTAAACGTTGGAGATATTTTAGATTTTCATTTGATAAAACCAGATGGTAATAGACTTGGAGATACTAATTGCCCTAACTCATTAATTAAACATAATAATATTGATGATTATGATTATAACTTTTGTGCATCGCAGATAACCTGTGAATAATAATGAAAAAACACTATCTTTTATATCTGTTCTTATTACTAACTATTACTTTATACGCTCAAAGTAATTTAAAAGATAGTGTTGTTTTATCCATAAAAAAATTACAACTAAATAAAGCTTTAAAATTTTCTCAAAAAATAAACGATCCTATAAATTCAGTTTTTTTTAAGGAGCTAAATTTTTTAATTAAAGGCAATACTTTGGATACTATTCATAATACATTTTCAGAGATTAAAAATAACATTATAGTAAATTTATACAATGGTGATGCTGTACTACGTTATTCGCCACCAAACGACTCCTTAGCGTTTATATATTATAAAAGAGCTTTAAAATTAGCAAGCCAAAAACAATTAACACTTTATAAAAATATAAGTTATAAAAAAATATGTAATGTCTTACAAAAAAATAATTTTAGTAATAATGATTTTAAAATTTATCTTAATGATTTTGAACAATCTTCAATAGATTCGGTTGATAAATTTTGGGTGTCGTATTATAAATATGGACAACATTATTTTATAGAAAAACGAAAAGATAAAAGAGAATTTAATTTTTCATACGGAAAAAATATGCCTTTTTTACAAGCATCAATACTACAATTTAAAGGTGTTAATGCAGTCATTAAAAAGCAGTACAATAATGCTAGTTATTTTTACAATTCTGCAATTAAAAAACTTGAATCTTATCCATATTCTATCAGTAAGAAAGCTGTTCAAAAAATAAAATTTAATCTTTCAATAATAGAATTTAATAAAGGAAATTATCTAGCTGCCATTGAAAAATTTAAAAAAATAAAAATCTATAAAAACAAACAAATAGACCTTTTTAGACACCATTGGATTAGTAAAAGCTACGACTCCTTACACCAAAAAGATAGTGCCGATTTTTATTATTTAAAATTCTATAAATTAAAAGATGACATTGATAAAAAAGGACATGCATTGGCAATAGTTCAAAATAATGCTCAAGAAAGAGATGCAGAAAATAATACGATTATAGCAAAGCTAAATAAAAATATGAATACCTTATTACCTATATTAGCAATCATAGTTTTTTTACTAAGCTTGGTATTTTTACTCTATAAAAAATACGCTAAAAAAACAATTGTTTTAGAAGAAGAAAAATCTGAAACGCTACAAAAATTAGACGAACTAAAAGATATAGTCATAAAAAATCACATTGTTTTAAAAGATAAAACTAAAGTTTATGTGGCAGATTTACTCTACATAAAATCTGACGATCATTATTTAAAAATATTTTTAAGCGATGGAAATAGTCATTTTGTAAGAGGTAAATTATCTGAAGTTATTAAAGAATTACCACCAAATTTTATTAGATCACATAGATCATATATAGTAAATAGAAATTTTGTAAAACAAATTAACAATACCTTTATTATCCTTACCGATAAAACCGAAATACCTCTTTCACGTTCTTATAAAGATAAATTTTGATTAGTTTTGTAAAGTGAACCGTATAAACCGTATAACTGCAATTCTTACCCAATTACAATCCAAACGTGTTGTAACTGCACAAACCATTGCAGATCGGTTTGATATAAGTTTACGCACTGTTTATAGAGATATAAAATCACTAATGGAAGCTGGCGTTCCAATAGGATCGGAAAACGGATTGGGCTATTTTATTGTAGATGGTTATCGTTTACCTCCAATTATGTTTACCGAAGACGAAGCAAACGCACTTATTACAGCCGATAAGTTAGTTCATCAAAAAAATGAAAAATCATTATCAAAAAATTATTCATCGGCATTGATAAAAATAAAAGCCGTTTTACGCAATCAACAAAAAGAAAAAATTGAATTATTAGACGAGCGTATTGGTGCAGATATTAAATATAGTATCAATCCAAAATCAGATTATTTATCAAAAATCCAAATAAGTATAACCGATTTTTTGCAACTCAATATAAGTTATCGTTCCATCTATAAAAACGAATTGACCAAACGGCACGTAAAACCACTCGCGCTATATTTTACCGAAAACGATTGGATTTTAGTCGGTTATTGTATGCTTAGAAATGCCATAAGAGAATTTAGATTGGATAAAATAGAAAGTCTTCAAATAACTGAAATTGCATTTGAACACTTTAAAGATTTTAATTTATCACAATATCTAGAAGAAACACATTAGTCAGGATTTCATTTAAAGTTAAACCTTAACTTTATAACTATCAACGTATTAGTATTAAGTATTATCTCTTTCAGCGAAGAAATTTTTAATCTTGCAATAAATTTCTTATTTTAAACCCATGTTGACACACTGTTGTCATTCATCCTATTTACTTTTGTAGCATAGTTATTACAAACATGTTGATAAAAACAAAAAATCAACATAAAACAAGGATAAACATTCATTAATTTAGCAAACAAATAAATACAGAAAATTATGGCAGCAAAAGAAGATAAAGAAAAAGCAGCAAAACTAAAAGCATTACAACTTACACTAGATAAACTAGATAAAAGTTACGGTAAAGGTGCTGTAATGAAATTAGGCGATATAGTACATCAAGATGTTGATGCAATATCATCGGGATCATTAGGATTGGATTTAGCCTTAGGAATTGGTGGATATCCAAGAGGTAGAGTTATTGAAATTTATGGACCAGAATCATCGGGTAAAACTACTTTAGCAATTCACGCTATTGCAGAAGCACAAAAAGCAGGAGGCATTGCAGCATTTATTGATGCAGAACATGCTTTTGATCGTTTTTATGCGGAGAATTTAGGCGTAGATATTGATAATTTAGTTATTTCTCAACCAGACTATGGAGAACAAGCTTTAGAAATTGCCGATAATTTAATTAGCTCTGGTGCAATTGATATTATTGTAATTGATTCTGTTGCAGCCTTAACACCAAAAAGTGAAATTGATGGCGAAATGGGTGATTCAAAAATGGGATTACACGCACGTTTAATGTCACAAGCTTTACGTAAATTAACAGGAACTATTAGTAAAACAAATTGTACAGTTATATTTATAAATCAATTACGTGAAAAAATAGGTGTAATGTTTGGTAATCCAGAAGTAACCACAGGTGGAAATGCCCTTAAATTTTATGCTTCGGTTCGTTTAGATATTCGTAGAAGAACTCAAATAAAAGATGGTGATAAAGTTATAGGTAATTTAACCAAAGTAAAAGTAGTTAAAAATAAAGTTGCACCACCTTTTCAGATAGCAGAATTTGATATTATGTATGGTAAAGGAATTTCTAAAGTTGGTGAAATTTTAGACCTTGCTGTAGAACATAATATTGTAAAGAAAAGTGGTTCTTGGTTTAGTTACGGTGAAACAAAATTAGGACAAGGACGCGATGCTGTAAAAGGCTTAATAGCCGATAATCCTGAATTAATGGATGAACTAGAAACAAAAATATTTGATAGCTTAAAAGAAAAGTAATCTTATTTTAATAGAGTAGAAAATTAATATTTTTAAGTTTTCTACTCTATTTATACTATTATTAAAGCTATTAACATTTTAAAATACAATTGTTAATTAACTTTTATAATAAATTAAAGAACAACTATTTATAAAAAAGACTAATTGTTAATAGTTTTATACTTTAAAAAGATAACTAAGTTTGGTTGTAAAAAATATAAATACAATAGAAAAATATAAATTTTAAATGCAAAAAAAACTATCTCTTTTTCAACACATGTTATTAACAATAAAAGTATAGTTTATTAATAAAAAATAAGAAAAAGATATTAAAAATAAACAGTGAATAGGTTTATTAACATAATGTGAATAACCACAAAAGAACCATTCATTTTCAATTCATTAAATAATAAAAACGTGTTCATTTTTTTTAATAACTCAAAAACACAAATTATTTAATATATTTTTATAGTACATATTAACAGACTATATAAGACATCATTTTTTTTAAATAATTTTAAAATAAAATAATATATATATAATAAATGTTGATAACATTAAATTAAAAAATAAAAAGGATTATGAAAATAAAAGCCACTAGTGTTTTAGACTATTTAAAAAACATTCCAGAAGATCGAAAACCGCATATAGAAAAATTAAGACAAACAATTTTAACTAATTTACCATCAGGTTTTGAAGAACAATTATCTTATGGTATGCTTGGTTATGTAGTGCCTTTAAAAACTTATCCTTCTGGTTATCATTGTAAGCCAGAACTTCCTTTACCTTTTATAAACTTAGCGTCTCAAAAGAATTTTATAGCATTATATCATAGTGGTATTTATGCTAATAAAAAAATTTACGATTGGTTTGTTACAGCTTATCCAAAACACTGTAAGTATAAAATAGATATGGGAAAATGTTGTATTCGTTTTAAAAAAATGGAGGATATTCCGTATGATTTAATAGCAGAATTATTAAAAAAATATACTGTAGAAGAATGGATTAATACCTATAAAAAAACACTTAAAAAATAAGTTTATTTATTAATTACATATAACATTTCGGTTTTTAACCAATGACCATCTTCTAATTTTGGATGTTCAAATTCACCATCTTTTTTCATTCCAATTTTAAGCATTACTTGTTCAGAATTTTTATTAGCTGGAGCTGTAATAGCAACTATTTTTTTTAAATTTAAGTAATTAAAACCATATTCTAAACATCGTTTTGCACCTTCGGTTGCAAATCCTTTTCCCCAACTCTCTTTTTGTAAGCGCCAACCAATTTCTACACAAGGTGTAAAATAAGCTTTAAAACTAGTGTTAATTAACCCTATAAAGCCAATAAATTGATTCGTTTCTAATTCATCAACAGCAAAAAAAGTAAAATTATGTTGTTGATAATGATTTTGTAAACGTAAAATTAACGCATCACTATTAATTTTAGTTAAAGTTTTTGGAAAATATGCCATCACATCTTTATCGTTACACATTTTAAAAAATGGTTTTTTATCTGATGTATTCCAGTTTCTAAAACCTAAACGTTTTGATGTAAAAATGTAATTTTCCATATTTTTAATTAAAACAATAAAGAACTATTATTAGGATTCATAAAATGCATATCAATATCTTCTAAATTATCTGAAAAAGAATTTAAATTATCTTTAGATTTTAATATAATATCAATGGCTTTAATAGCTTTTTTAAAACGTTTCTCTTTACTACCTTTTAAGAGAATATAATTTTTTTTATGCTCTTTTAAAGCTTTCTCAAAGGCTGTAAACATTTCTAAACGCATTTCGGGTCTGTCACGTAAATCATCAGCTTCCCAAGGTGTATCTATATAAGTTAATAAATACAAATCATACTCATTTTTTTTAGCTGCTTTATCTAATTTTGGATCAACAAAACCACCATAATATTCTTGCGAATAGACTTTAGTTTCAAGCAAATCGGTATCACAAATAAGAATTTTATCGGCTTTTTTAGCCAAATCATTTTCCAGTTTCATTTGTCCAATAGCAATTGGAATTAAATCGGAATTTTCACATGTTTTACGCGTATTATTCCATTTGTTTTGTAAATAGTCACGTGCAAATTCTGGTGCCCATACCGTATTATAATGACGTGCTAGTTGTGTTGAAAGTGTTGTTTTTCCAGTAGATTCTGGTCCAAATAATACAACTTTTATAATATTAACTTTTTCTTGTCTAAGATTTTTTTCCATTGCTGATAACCTAAAATTGCTAAAATTAAAAATACACTATATTGAATGCCTGTAAAACCATATCCTTTTACAAAGTATAAAGGTATGGAAACAATATTTGTCACAATCCAAAAAGTCCAATTTTCTATTTTTTTAACTGCCATAAGCCACATTGCTACAAAAGCAGCTGCAGTTGTAAAGGTATCTAAAAAAGGGACTGCCATTCTAAATTTTTCCAAACTTCCCGATGTTAAATTACTATAAGCGTAATGTATACTTTCGGTAAAATTTAAGTTATTAGGCATAATATTATAATAACGATAAATAAAAATTACGAAAACTGCTGCTGCTATAAAAATACCAAAAGCACTAATTTTTTCTTTATTAGTGGTTCTTGTAATTGCGGTGTGTTCATCATTATCTTTATGTATTATTTTTTGCCACATATACCATCCAAACACACTCATTATGGTATAATAAATATTGATGATTAAATCGCCATACAAACTCCATTGCGATAATAAATAAATATAAATTCCTGTACTTATTATACCTGTAGGAAAAACCAAAACGTTTTCTTTTTTAGCAAATAAAACACTTGCAATACCAAAAGTAGCTGCAATTATTTCTAAAATAATATTAAGTGTAGATGCTGTTTTATAAGGTTCTAAAAAGAAATTTACTAACTCATTCATTGGTCAAAGATAATGGAATTTCTTTCATTAATATCAACTATTTATATAAGTCTAAAGAAGCTCATACTTTATTTAAAAAATACTTTCCTTTTTAAATAATTTGTAATTAAAAATAAATGTCATTCCTGCGAAAGCAGGAATGACTGTAAAAATAAAAGTATGAGTTTTACCCTAAAACAAGTCTTAATTTTTTTCACTTAATTCCTTCACTTTTTCTGCCCAATTTGTTAAGATCTTTTTTTGTACTTCATAATCATCTAAATAAGGTCCAAAAACCATTTTAACTGTTGTTTTGGTTGCTTCCTTATTTTCCATTAAAATCAATTTTTCAACATAGTGATGATGCTCTTTTTCAAAATCAATTTGAATGTATTTAAAACCAAAATGATCTTGTGCAAATTCTGAGGTTATTTTCCCAGCTTTTAGATATTTAAAATTAAATTTATCTGATGTATTAAAATTCATTTCTAATTTGTTTTCGGGATTATAAACGGGTACCAGATCTATTAAATATTCTGGTTTAGTTAGTACTTTCCAAATTGTTTCAGACTTAGCATTAATATTAATATCAAAAGCAACAAAGCGCCCATTTTCTATGTTTTTTATCTCTTTATCAGACATAAATTTCACCTCATCAAACCAAGCACTACCATTTCCACCATTTAAATATCTAAAACCTACAATAGAGTCATTATCAACATTAAGTGCTTGTATGACTATTACAACTTCTTCTTTTTTAGTATTTTGACTATAATAACGAGCAAGTTTTGGCATTTTAATAGCTAAAGGTTTTGCATTTGGATACGCTTCTTTATCCACAAAAATTAAGGACGTTCCGTTTTGCGTTTCTTTTTTAGTTGCCATTCTACCATTTACAACAGGTACATTTCCCCAATTTTTTATATCTACTGCTGGAAATCCTCTTAAATTATCTGGACAATACCAACCACCATATCTGTGATTTTCTCTTTGCGTTACAGTCACTATTTTTTTAGATATTTCTGTTGCCTTTTTATCTTGAGATTTCTTAATAATTTTGTTATTTTTTGTACAAGAAAGTAGTGTAACAAGACTTAATAATAGTATAATTTTATATTTCATAATTGTTTTTTTTAATATTCAGAATAAGGATTTTGAAGTGTTATTTTATTTAATGTTTGCCATATATCATCACTAAATTCTTTTGGAGAAAATCTAAAAAGTATGGTGGTTTTATGGTTGTAATTATTTTGAAGTTGCTCTATAGAAACGTTTAATTTTAATGGTTTTTTAGTAATAAAAGAATCGTATATTTTTAAATTCCCTAAAAATTTTGAATGCCCTTTTACTTTATTAAGAGTTACAATTGTTTTGGGTAAAAGTTTTCCCTTTTCTTTATTTACAGATTGTAATAAACCATCAAAATAGGTTTGTAAATCTGTTGTTAATTGTTTATTAGATAATGTAAAATTTTCATCTATTTGCCATACAAAAGCATAAGACCAAAATTCTGGACCATCTTCTTTACGCCAACCTTTTGGGAAATGAGCTTCTTCAAAACCTGTATAACTAATCTCTTTTGCAAACCTAATAGGAAATGTAAATACTTCTTTTCCCCAATTTTCGGTTTTAAGAATAGATATTTCTTTAAATTCCTTTCCTGTTAATTTTTTAAGCATTTTTCTTGCATTATCATTTCTTGTATTTAACAGTAATGATTTTTTATAATTTTTTATAGCTGCTGTATTTTTTCCAAGTTTCATTAATGCTTCTGCATAACTATCATATGAATTATCTTTATACGGAAAAACTTCAGTACTTAATTTAAAAACTTTAGCAGCATCATTAACCTTTCCTGAATGTAATAATTTATAGCCTTCAATGACCAATTCTTTTTCAGATATATAATAATCATCTAAGTCTTTATGCTTTTTGTAAAATTCAATTCCCTTTTCAATTCCTTTTTTTTCTATGGTTTCCATCATAAATTTTGCTAATGGTTTTAATGGAAAATCATACGATTTATCATTTAAAATAGCTGTAATTCCTTTTGTTATTCCATTAAGAAATGTACGGCTAGTATTATTTAATAAAATAATAGCCGCGTTATTTGATTGTATTTTTGTGTATAAAGCACGATAACCAGAAATTCTACCAGAATGACCAACTGTTTCAATTTTTTCTCCTGTATTTCCAATTGATTTTTCTTTAAATTCCCAACCATAACCATAATATCCACCTTCTTCAGAATCTGCAATATGCTTTTCAAAAATCATATCCAAATATTTTTTTGGTAATAAGGTTTCTGTATTTAAAGCTTCGTTCCAAAGGAACATATCTTCAACGGTTGAATAAATTCCACCAGCTGCATAGGCTGTTGATTCGTCTGAATAATCTATATTAAAATATTTTCCCCAGTTTTTATTATAGCCCGAAGACATCTTTTTTATTAATGGCCTGTGTTTATAAAACCCAGAATTTTTCATGTGTAAAGGCGTAAAAATCTTATCTTTTAAAACCTCTGCATATGTTTTTTTAGTTATAGTTTCAATGAGGTAACCTAAAAGTATGTAGCCAGAATTACTATATAAAAAGCGTTCTCCAGGTATAAATTTTAACGGCGCATCTGCAAATTGATTTACCATGTCTTTTGGCTTACTGTATTTTTTTTTATCCTTTGTGCTACGTCCTAAACCTGAGGAATGTGTAAGTAGATGATGAATTGTTATCTTTCCGCCATTTTCTTTTGGATAGTTTGGTAAATAAGTTGAAATAGGTTTATGTAAATCTAACTTATTTTCAGCAACCAATTGCATAATTAATAGTGCAGTAAATTGCTTTGTTATAGAAGCAATCATAAATTTTGTGTCGGTTTGGTTTGAAATTTCCCATTCCATATTAGCTAATCCGAGACCTTTCTTATAAATAACTTTTCCATTATGTGCAACTAACACAGCACCATTAAAACCGCCATAATCTGAATATAAATTTACAAGTTCATCTATTTTTTCAGATTTAGATGGTGTTTTTTGTCCACTAGCACAAGAGCTGTTTAATGTAATAATAAACAGTAGAAGTGTGTAAATAAAAATGACTTTAATATGTTCTATTGTGTTTAACATTTAGCTTCTGTAACAATCATTTTACCATTTTTAAAAGTAATCATAAACGGAATTTGTTCCATAGTACATCGTGGCTCTATAACAAACTGAATTCTACCCATAACAAAAAACTCATCTGTAGTTTTTAAATTTAATTCCTGTGTAAAAATTGCATTTTCAAACACATTATTTTCTGGATCTTCAACATTAGGAAACGGATCTGTTGTACTTTTTTCTAATTTATTTTCTTGTAACTCTCCTTTAAAAGAAACATCTTTATAACTACCAAAATCCGTATAAAACTTTCCTTTATAGTCTTTTTTTGTATTTGGAGAAACATAATAACCGCCGTTTTTTAAATCTACAGAAATGACCAAATTAAAGATATTATCTTCTGTTTTTTTGACTTCAATTTTTAGATTGTATAGCGAATCTGTAATGATTAATGCGTTGTTCTCTTTTATATTTATTTGCTGTGAAGAATCATTTAAATATTCAACACCTATATTAAAGGCTAAAAATGTTATAAATAAAGCGATGTATTTTGTCATAATATTATTTTTTTGATTTTCTATTTTTTAAGAAACGGATTATTAATTTGATTGTAAAACTAGTAAAATCAAGTACTGCAATTGTAAAAATAATGTAAAATAAATGTCAATAGTTGTAAAATGTTATATAATTGTCTGTAATTTACAGCAATTATGAATAAAAAAACTATTTTAATACTAATAGCTATAAATTTTATAGCTTATTTTATTTTTTCCTTTTCGGATGCCGATGAAAAACAACAGGATTTTACGAGCACTGTTAAAGTATCTCTGCGCGATGTTGGTAATCAATTATTATTATCTAACAAAGATTCCACATCATTAGTAATGCCTGTATTATTACTCAATAATAACACATACGAACTGGCGTTTCAAAATAAACTTGCTATAGAACCTAATAATTTGGTTGCTATGATAAAAAAAAGTTTAAAAAAAGCAGGCCTTCCAGATAATTATTTGGTTGAGGTTACCCAATGTAAAGATAAAGAAGTTGCCTATAGCTTTGTTATGAACAATACCGTAGATACTAGTATAATTCCTTGTAAAGGACGCATATTACCCAAAAGTTGTTACGTTGTTACCGTAAAATTTATAGAAAAACCAGTATCAAATAATAATAAATATTATTTATTATTATTTAGTTTAAGTACTTTAGCGCTCTTTTTTTTAATATTAAGAAAAAAGAAAGATACCATAATAGAAGACAATAAAGCACCATACACTGCTATTGGAAATTATAAATTTTATGAAGATGAAAATAAATTAATTTTTAAATCAAAAGACATTAAGTTATCAAAAAAAGAAAGTGAACTGTTATCGATTTTTATTACTCACAAAAACAAAATCATTAAACGAGACGATTTAATGAAACAAGTTTGGGAAGATCAAGGTGTTTTTGTTGGGAGAAGTTTAGATACCTATATTTCTAAACTTAGAAAAATTCTAAAAGACGATACTTCTATTAAATTAACCAATGTGCATGGCGTTGGTTATAAATTGGAAGTTAAATAGTAACTTATATTACAATAAAAGACAATTAAATCCTCTATTTTTGTATATCAATTTTAAACCTATAAAAATGCACTACACAAATATATTAAAAGACCTTAATTACAACGATGATAAAGTAGCTATTTCGGTACTTTTTGAAACAGAAACTACTAAAGAAATTCGTATTTTATTCAAAAAAGGACAAGTAATGAAAAAACATCAAACATCTTTTCCTATTACTGTAACTATGGTAAAAGGCAACTTAGATTTTGGTGTAAACAATAAAATCCACACCTTAGTAAAAGGCGATATTGTTTCTTTGGATGCTAGTA
Organism: Flavobacteriaceae bacterium; assembly: GCA_036478895.1. Taxonomy (GTDB): domain Bacteria; phylum Bacteroidota; class Bacteroidia; order Flavobacteriales; family Flavobacteriaceae; genus S010-17. The sequence continues at coordinate 79,756 of JAZGEV010000011.1, forward strand.
TGCCTCACGATTTAAAAGCGAATAAAAAATCGATTGTACGTTTAACTTTAAGTAAACAAGATTCTGTGGAACGTGTTAGAAAAGTGAAGAATTAGACTTGATTATTAAAAAATTATTATATATTTGAATTCAATTAAGCATATAATGTACACAACTCAAAATACAAATTGGTGGCAAACAGTAAATTTCTTTAGGGAGACTTAACTGCTTGTATCATTAATTTATAAATATAAACAGCCGTAGGTTTTCCCTACGGTTTTTTTTATGCCCAATTTTTAAGAATATTAACCCATTTAAAACAAAAAACAATGGAAACACAAACAAAAAACAAAGAAACAGAACAAAAAACAGGCTATTTTGGCGAATATGGCGGACAATTTGTTCCACCACATTTAGCAGAAAAATTAAATAACCTATATGATAATTTTTTAAAATTTAAAGACGATCCTACCTTTAAAGGCGAATTTAAATCGTTATTACAAACCTATGTTGGACGACCTTCACCTTTATTTAAAGCAGAAAATTTATCAAAAATAATTGGCAGTACAATCTATTTAAAACGAGAAGATTTAAATCATACAGGTTCGCATAAAATTAATAATACCATTGGTCAAATTTTATTAGCAAAGCGTATGGGAGCAACAGAAATTATTGCCGAAACTGGCGCAGGACAACATGGTGTTGCAACAGCAACTGCAGCTGCTTTAATGGGTATAAAATGTAAAATTTTTATGGGAAAAGTAGATTCCCAACGTCAAAAAATGAATGTAGAACGTATGTTGGTTCTTGGCGCTGAGGTTATTGAAGCAACTGCAGGAAATGCAACTTTAAAAGATGCCGTAGATGCTGCATTGGGTTATTATATAGAAAATCCCGATTCTTTTTATCTGTTAGGTTCTGCTGTTGGACCACATCCATATCCAACAATTGTGCGTTATTTTCAATCGGTTATTGGAGAAGAAATGAAAAAACAAATTGTAGAAATTGAAGGCAAACTTCCCGATGCTATTGTTGCTTGTATTGGTGGTGGATCTAACGCAATTGGTGCTTTTAGCCATTTTATTAATGATGATGTTGTATTATATGGCGCAGAAGGCGCAGGAAAATCTATGGAATTGGGCGAAACAGCTGCAACTTTAACATTAGGGAAAGATTTGGTTTTTCAAGGCGCATTTTCAAAATGTTTGGTGGATGCAAGTAATGAACCATTGGCGTCAAAAAGTATTGCTGCAGGTTTAGATTATCCAGGAATAGGACCAGAACATGCACATCTTAAAATGATAGATAGAGTTTCATATCATCCCATTACCGATGATGAAGCTGTAGCAGCATATCGATTATTATCAGTTAAAGAAGGGATTATTCCTGCAATAGAATCGGCTCATGCGGTTGCTTTAACGACCAAATTATTTAAAGATAAAAATAAGTTGGTTGTCATAAATTTATCTGGTAGAGGAGATAAAGATGTGAGTAGGTTGTGAATAAAACAGTTTAATTCAAAAAGTTAATATCCGTAAAGAATAGATTATTTTTTTATGGATTTTTTTATTTTAAACTACTTTTTTAATATCAACTTTTAAAATAGTACTCTGTGTTTCTTTGTGCATCTCTGTGAAATAATCTTATTTTTGCAACATGGTAAAAGAAATTCAAATAAGAATAAACTTACACGAAGAAGGAAAAGATAATATCTTAAAACGAAAAGCTGCTTATTTATTGGATGTTGATATTAATGATATTACTGCCATAAAAGTTTTACGAAAATCGATTGATGCACGTAAAGCCGACATAAAATTTAACTATAAAATGGCTGTTTATATCAAGGAATCTATTCCCGAAACATCGGATTATAAGTTTGATTATAAAGACGTTTCTAAAGCAAAAGAAATTCATATAATTGGTTTTGGTCCTGCTGGAATGTATGCTGCATTACGTTGCATTGAATTAGGTTATAAACCAATAGTTCTGGAACGTGGGAAGAATGTACAAGATCGCCGTAGGGATTTAAAAGCAATAAACCAAGAGCATCATGTGGATTCAGATTCTAATTATTGTTTTGGCGAAGGTGGCGCCGGAACCTATTCCGACGGAAAATTATACACGCGTTCTTTAAAACGTGGCGATGTACGACGTATTTTTGAAAACTTAGTTTTTCACGGTGCAACCGAACAAATATTAATTGATGCACATCCACATATTGGTACCAATAAATTACCCAAAGTAGTTACAAATATTAGAGAAACGATTTTAAAATTTGGTGGCGAAATTCATTTTGAATCTCGTGTCGTTGATTTTAAAATTAAAAATAATAAAATACAAGCCATTCAGCTTAAAAATGGCAATGAAATGTCAGTAAAAGTTGTAATTTTAGCAACAGGTCATTCGGCTAGAGATATTTACGAATTATTACATAAAAAAGACATCGCTTTAAAAGCAAAATCGTTTGCAATGGGCGTAAGAGTAGAACATCCGCAACAAATTATAGATGGTATTCAATATCATTGTTCTGGTAAACGAAGCGATTTATTACCTGCAGCAAGTTATAGTTTGGTACAACAAGTTTCGGGTAGAGGCGTGTATTCATTTTGTATGTGTCCTGGCGGATTTATTGTGCCGGCAGCAACAGCAAATGGTGAAATTGTAGTGAATGGTATGTCACCGTCAAAACGGAATAATTTGTTTGCAAATTCAGGCATTGTAGTAGAAATTAATGCTGATGAAGATTTAAAAAAATACGCGCAATTTGGTGTTTTAAAAGGCTTGGAATTTCAAAAAGATTTAGAAAAACTAGCTTGGCAAGCTGGCGGAAGAACCCAAGCTGCACCAGCCCAAAGATTAACAGATTTTGTAGAAGGAAAGTTATCTAACGACTTAAATTTAACGTCTTATCAGCCAGGTTTAAAATCGGCACCATTACATTCCTTATTACCAAAAATAATTGGCGGTAGATTAAGAAAAGGATTCAAAGCATTTGGTCAAAAAATGAACGGTTTTTATACCGATGAAGCCAACGTAATTGGTGTGGAATCCAGAACTTCCTCACCAGTTAATATTCCAAGACAAGATAACCTATCGCATCCTCAAATAGAAGGCCTTTTTCCGTGTGGCGAAGGTGGCGGATATGCAGGTGGCATAATTTCTGCAGCTATGGATGGTGAACGCTGTGCAGAAGCGGCTGTTAAATTAATGTAAACCAAAAATAAATTTCCTAATAAACCTAATAAAGGAAACCCTAAAATAAATGAGCACACAACCCAACAATCCATTACACGGCGTAAAATTAGCCGAAATATTAGAATTTTTAATAGACCAATATGGTTTTAAAAAACTAAGCGAACGCATCAATATAAATTGTTTTAAATCTAATCCTACTTACAAATCGTGTTTAAAATTTTTACGCACGCATCCTTGGGCGAGAAAAGAAGTAGAGGATTTGTATTTAGATTCTATTCCAAAAACAGAGTAATATTGATTAAAATCAATAGAAATCAAGTACTTAGGTTAATCTAAATCAATATTAATACATAAAATTACCTTTAATTTTGTGTTTTATTAATTTAAATTCACCGCTATGAAATATCAAAACTCGGTAATAATCCCAATTAACAATAAAGTTAAAGAAACGTATAATTCACCAGAAAATCTAAATTTAGGTTATGATAAAAATCCTAAATTAATTTTTAATCGCATTTTAAAATGTTTAGAGCGTAAAGATAGAATGGATGTGTTATTAAAAATAACGGGAAAAAATAATGAAACGTTTTGGACAAAAAACACATTTTATAAAGATCAAAATACAATTAATGTAATTGTAGAAGATTACAACAATCAAAGCGTTATAAAAAAGGTAAATAAGTTGTATTCCAATTTAATTAAAATAGAGAATAATATATCGAGCGCTTATGCTAATAAATATTTAGATGGTTATTTAGAAACAGAGCATATTACGTTATGTAAAATAATTTCGCATTTTTTACAAAGCGCTTAATTTAAAAACAGTTTTTAGTTGTGGAATAGGATTGTTGTAAAGAACAATTCTTTTCTTTTTGTAGTATATTTAGTATTTTAGCCGAGTATAAAACAAATCTAACTTGAAATTTACCAAAACATATAAATTTGCTTTTTATTCTGCACTATTATTGGTTGTTTTAGCGCTGTTTTTATTACTATTATTGCATTTATTTTTGGATCATAAGTTAACTATTCCGTTTGTTATTGCTTTTGGAATTTCATTATTCATTATTTCTTTTTTAATAATTCAATATAGAGTTGAGCATTTTATTTATCGTCGTATTCAAAAAATATATAAAGAGGTTTCTATTTTAGATATTGATGAATTGGATAAGAACAGCATCACATCCAACATGGAATCACTATCCAAAAATGTTAAAATATTTGCCGAGGATAAATTATTAGAAATACAAACTTTAAAAGAACGTGAAAAATACAGACGCGAGTATTTGGGTAATATATCACACGAATTAAAAACACCTTTATTTACGGTTCAAGGGTATTTATTAACCCTTTTAGAAGGCGCTATGGATGATAAAAACATCCGTTTAAAATATTTAGAACGTGCCAATAATGGAGTGGAAAGATTAAACCATATTGTAAAAGATTTGGATATGATTACGCGTTTAGAAATAGGCGATTTAAACATAAAATACCAAACCTTTAATATCATTCATTTAATAAATAACGTGTTTGATTTATTAGAAATTGAAGCTCAAAAAAGAAACGTTTCATTAGGCTTAAATAAAGTGTATGAAACGCCTATTTTAGTAAATGGTGATAAAGATAGAATTCAACAAGTGTTGATTAATTTAATTGCCAATTCAATTTATTATGGAAAACCAGCAGGAACAACTATTGTAAGTGTCAATTTTCACAAAAATAATAAAGTAATAATAGCCATTAAAGATGATGGAAAAGGTATTGATGCTGCTAAAATTCCACGCTTATTTGAGCGTTTTTACAGAGTAGATAAAAGTAGAGCAAGAAACCAAGGTGGAACAGGATTAGGTTTATCTATTGTAAAACACATTATAGAGGCTCATAATGAAGAAGTTTTTGTAGAAAGCACACTGGACAAAGGATCTACTTTTTCGTTTACTATGGAGTTTGTAGGATAATAGTTTATTTTTCTAAAATCAATTTAATATTAGGTTTAAAATAATTTGGACCTTTCATTACTTTACCATCTTCTCTGTAAATTGGTTTGCCGTCAGCGCCTAATTTACTCATATTACTGCGTTGAATCTCGTTAAATACAGCTTCCATTTTATGTTGCATGCCGTGTGATAACATTGTGCCGCATAAAATATAAAGCATATCACCAAGTGCATCGGCAACTTCTACCAAGTCGTTATTTTTAGCCGCTTCTAAATATTCTTCATTTTCTTCAGCCATTAAATCAAAACGTAATTTCACCTCTTTATCGTTAGTAAAAGCAATTGGAGTTTCTCTATTTGTAATTCCAAAGGCATTATGGAATGTTTCTACGGCTTTAATTTTATTTTTCATTTGTTTGGTTTAATTTCACGAAAATTTCATTTATGACGCTAAAGCGTTACAGGTTTCCGCAGATGTCATTCTGAACTTGTTTCAGAATTTTTTATTAATTATTAACTTTTTATTTAGTGATTTTCTCTAACAGCAAATCTACATTTTTCTTTGAATTTCCCACAAAAATTTCATCATCAACAATAATTACAGGTCTTTTTAGAAACGTATATTCATCCAATATTAATTGTTTAAAGTCCTTTTCGGTAAGTGTTTGTTCTTTAAACAACTTATAACGTTTTGCTCGTTTGCTAAACAACGCTTCGTAACTTTGAGTAAAACCGTACATTTCCTCTAATTGAGCAACGGTAATTGGTTGGGTTTTTATTTCTTGAAAGGTGAAATCTTTATAACTCATTCGATGACTCAAAGTCATCGAATGAGTATTAAATGTGCTTTTTAGTTGCTTTAAAATTCGCTGGTTGGTATCGCAGGTTTTTAGATGATAGATTTTCATTGGATAAAAGTACTTAAAAATATTTTCTTAAATTGCACTAATTACTAACTAAAAAATTAATTTTATGACCAATTCAAAAATAGCCTTTAAAGGATTTAAAGCCATCACAATAATTGCAATTTTATGGAATATTATGGGTGCGTATTCTTTTTATTATCACACCAATATGCCAGTTGAAGAAATTGCAAAATTACCAATAGCAGAACAAGCATTATATCAAAATATACCACAATGGAAAATAATTGCCTTTTTTATTGCAACAATTGGTGGTTTATTGGGCAGTGTTTTGTTATTTCTAAAAAAGAAACTATCTATAATAGTGCTCATTTTATCATTAATTGGCGTTTTTGTAAGCTTCTATTATGACTTCTTTAAAACCAATTTAATAGAAGTTTATGGAAATGGAAGTGTTATTTTACCAATAACAATTGCATTAATTGCTATCTTTTTGGTTTGGTATGCAAGGAAAGCAGATAAAGCAGGATTTTTATCTTAAGTGTAATTTTTATTAAATAGTTACTTAGGTTTAAATATTATATGCTTTGAAACTGGATATTTTTCCAATAATTTCTTAGGTCTTATTGGTCTTTGTGTAAAATTTCCTCCACAATTAGGACACGTATTATTGAATGTATTTTTTACACAATCCACACAAAAAGTACATTCAAAAGTACATATCATTGCTTCTTTTGAATTGTAAGGTAAGTTTTTATTGCATTGTTCGCAAGTTGGTCTTATTTCTAACATTTTTTAAATTAACAAGTTAATTAGTTTTTATCATAAAACGTTTAGGATTTGGATATGTTTCAAACCCAAATTTTTCATAAAAACGCTGCGCGTCTTTTGTATGTAAATAATGTTTTTTTACTTGTATTAAATGGGGATGATTATAGATTTCTTTTAAGAAAAATTGTCCGTAGTTTTTACCTTGGTATTTTTCATCAATAAAAACATCCAATAAATAAGAAAAAATAGTTTTATCTGTAATAACTCTTGCAAAACCTATTTGCTTTCCGTCAAGATATGCACCAAAGCAGACCGAGTTTTCAATTGATTTTTTTATTTCGTACAACGATCTTTCTTTTGCCCAATAGGTATTTGGATAAGAAGTTAAATATAAAATCAAGATTTAATTTTTTTTTATTTGTACTAACTTTTATCATTTTACTTAATTTTTTTAAATTAAAATTGGTTAATCAAGCAATTTATATTCACCGTTTAATATAATAAAAAGTTGAATGTCTTGATCATAATCATTTCTAAAATACCAACCGTGTTTTCCATTAAAAGGCGCAGTAAAAGTACCAGCCATATTATTAGAATAAGCTAAAGTATAACTCTCATAAAATACATTTTTTGGTGGATTAGCCTGTTTCACTTCACCATGAAAATCTAAATAAACAACGGCCTTATTTGTAGTAAACCATTCATATTTAATAGCAGCGAGTTTTTTTGCATTAAATTTATATTCAATGCCTTTTTTTGCAGGAATAACTATTTTTATAGTATCTATTTGCTTATTATATTGCTTATCTGGAATAGGATTGAATGCTTCAATGGGTTTTGGAACATTACTATTAGAACCTAGTTTTTCTATTTTTAATTGCTTTTGTACTATTAACGGTTGAGTAGTTTTGGTGTACAATTTATCAAAACCAAACAATTTCCCTGTACCTAATGGATCTTTACCATAAGCCGCAGGTAATACAGCGACTACAAAAACAAATAACCCAATAATTAGTGCATACACAGTGGATTTTAACAATTGTTTTTTTGACATTATATTTTCGTTTTCTACAGTCATAAATTTAATTTATTAAGATAAATAATATCCAGTTAATTGAAAGGCTAATAATAAAAAACCAGAAGCCATTAATAAAATGTTGGTTGTTTTTGAAAACCGAATAAAACTTTGATGTCTTCTCCAAAAACTAATAATTAATAGCACAAAACCTAAGGCTAAAAATTGCCCAATTTCCACACCCAAATTAAAACCTAAAAGATTCATTAGTAAACCATCTGGATCAAATTTGAATTCTTGCAATTTGGTAGCTAAGCCAAAACCGTGAAATAACCCAAAAACCAAAACTGCTATTTTAGTATTTGGTTGCTTTCCAAATAAGTTTTTAAATCCGTTTAAATTATCAAAACCTTTATATACAATTGATAAGGCAATAATTGCATCTATAAGATAGGCATTAACATGAACATCGCCCAAAACTCCTAAAAGTAGAGTTAAACTATGTCCAATGGTAAAAAAACTAACATAAATTAAAATTTCTTTAGGTTTGTATAAAAAGAAAATAACACCAACCAAAAACAACAAATGGTCATAACCCGTAATCATATGTTTTGCTCCAATATATAGAAATGGACCAAAAGCGACACCTTTATTTCCAAGTAAAAACTTTTGAGTATCACCATCAACGCCATGAGAATAAGCTGTTAATGAAAAAAAACCAAGTAATAATAGAATTAATATGTGTTTTAATTGTTTCATTATAATATATAGTATATCTCCAATGTAATTATATAATTGAGATTTTATATTTTATTGAGGAATCGTTAGCCATTTAAACTCGTGTTTAGAGTTTGGTACTACAATACGTTCTGTAATTCGATACATTCTTGCTGGTAATTTTAGGAGATAATCTCTTGCTTTTTCTGCTTCATCAGTAAGGTTGGTAATTTTATCAATTTCCCAAGTTTTGTTCAATTTTTCTAAAATAGATACATAATCAAACCCAGTATAAACACCAGCACGCTGTGCCACTACAGAAAACTGATCAAACAAAGAACCTTTGGATTCAAATGATTCTCTTAAATGCATTGCAGGCATTACAATTTTATGTTTCATCATGTGTTGGAAAGCCAACATCATTTCACTAGGATCGTATTTAAAAATTTCTTTAACAAATGTAGTGTATGCTAAATGATGACGCATTTCGTCACCAGCAATAATTTTATTCATTCTAGCCAACATAGAAAACCCTTTTTCTTTGGCTAATTTTGCAACATTAATATGCGAAATATATGTTGCCAATTCTTGAAAACTAGTATAAACAAAGTTTTTATATGGATCACGATCTGTTCCTATATCAAAACCATCACTAATTAAATGTTGGGTCGTAATTTCCACTTCTTTCATATTAACTCTGCCAGATAAGTACAGTAATTTATTCATTACATCACCGTGCCTGTTTTCTTCTCCTGTCCAAGCTCTAAGCCATTTTGCCCAGCCGTTTTCTGGAACCCCTTTATCTTTTTGATAAACCCCATCAATATTTAAAACCCACGATTCATAGGTTGGTAATGCTTCTTCGGTAATAGTATCGCCTACCATACAAATCCAAAAATCATCATTTAAATCTTTAGACATTTCTCTAATTCCTTTAACTTCTTCTAAAAAATTATCACTTTGTGGATTGGGTAAAAAATCGGTTGGTTGCCAAATTTTATTTGGACTAATTAAAAATTTATCTAAAAAACCATCAATACTTTTTTCGATAGTTTTCATTACTTCCAAACGCATATTATTTAAATTCATAATTGTAAGTTATAAGTTGATTAGCGAAAGTACTATAAAATTTTAGGAAACAGTGTGATAGACTTGAATTAATAAAGAGTACCTTTATCAAAAAAACAAATGATTTTTCAAGCTGCAAATTTTAATCGTATATCATTACTTAAAATATTAGAGAATTTAACACCAGAAGAACTGTGTTTTATTCCAAAAGGGTTTAAAAATAATATCCTTTGGAATTTAGTTCACATTTTAGTGACCGAACAATTATTAACCTATAAATTATCAGGATTACCATTAAATATTGATGAAAATTTTGTTCGTCTATTTGGAAAAGGATCTTTACCTTTAACAACCATTACGCAAGAAGAAATTAAGGAAATAAAAGATAAATTAATTACGGCAAATAAACAAACCAAAATTGATTATGATAAAGGGCTATTTAAAAACTTTCATCCTTATAAAACCAGCACAGGCATTGTTTTAAAAAATGTAGATGATGCATTGCAATTTAATGCTTTTCACGAAGGCATTCATTTTGGAATTATTTTATCGATTAAAAAATTACTTTAATCAGTATTAATTTTCGTAATTTTTTAATGTATTTTTGATTTTCATCTTTGGATTTCCATTTTCGGACTTCCTTTTAACACATTTAATTAATGGATTTCTACGCAATAGCAACAATTTTAATCGTTTTATCAGCAATTTTTGGATATATTAATGTCCGTTTTTTAGAACTACCAAACACCATTGGTTTAATGCTAATTACCATTGTTTTTACCATGTTGGTTTTTGCATTTAGTTATTTTGATCCAACCTTATTAGAAAAAGAACGAGAGTTAATTGGACATATAGATTTTAAAACGGTATTACTTGACGGAATGTTAAGTTTTATGCTATTTGCAGGCGCATTACACACCAATTTTCAGCAATTAAAAATCCAACGTAAACCAATTTTAGCTTTCGCAACTTTAGGGACTTTAACCTCAACTTTTTTAGTTGGAATATTTATATTTTACGGTTTAAAAGTGATTAATTTAGATACCAGTTTTATAAATTGTTTATTATTTGGCGCCTTAATATCACCAACCGATCCAATTGCCGTTTTAGGCATCTTAAAAAAAGTAGGCGCACCAAAAAAATTAGAAACAAAAATTGTAGGCGAATCATTATTTAACGATGGTGTTGGTGTTGTAATTTTTATCACCATTTTTTCCATTGCAAGTAAAGGCATGGAACATTTCTCCATAATTCACACACTTAGAGAATTTGTACAAGAAGTTGGTGGCGGTTTAGTTTTAGGTGGCATTTTAGGATTTATAACCTATCGTTTAATGAAATCCATAGACGATTATGATACCGAAGTAATCATAACTGTTGCTGCAGTTATGGGCGGAACATTATTAGCACAAAAACTACATATTTCAGCACCTTTAGCAATGGTCGTTGCTGGTTTAATTGTAGGGCACGATACCATTAGAGAAAACTCAATGAGTGAAGTAACCGAACTCTATGTCGATAAATTTTGGGAATTAATAGACGTGCTTTTAAACACATTATTATTTGTAATGATTGGTATGGAATTACTAGTTCTAACTTTTGAAAAAGAATATTTCCTTGCTGGAGTTTTAGCCATTCCTGTTATTTTATTTGCCAGATATTTATCGTTATTATTACCTACAAAATTCTATGCAAAAAAATTAGACTTCGTAAAAAACACCACAACTTTAATGACTTGGGGCGGATTACGAGGCGGAATCTCCATCGCCTTAGCACTAAGTTTAACGGATGCTATGAATAAAGACTTATTCTTAGTAATGACCTATACAGTGGTTGTTTTCTCTATCATTGGACAAGGATTAACGGTTGGTAAATTGATTAAAAAATTAAGTTAAATAAGACAAATAGACTTGTAGACCAAAAGAAGCAAGACTATTTTAAATGAAAGAAATCTTGCGTCTAACGTCTTATAGCGAAGCAGCTTGTGCTGAATTTAATTCAGTAGTCTAAATAAATTATTATATAAAAACAGAGTAGAAACTATTATAAATATATTTGAATCAAGTTCAAAATTTAAAGCAATATGAAATTCAACACCAAAGTAATACACGGCAAACAAAAACACGATCCAGCAACTGGCGCAGTAATGGTGCCTATTTATCAAACGTCTACTTACGTACAATCTAGTCCTGGAAAACATAAAGGTTATGAATACTCTAGAGGCGAAAACCCAACGAGAGATGCCTTAGAAAATGCCTTTGCTTCTATAGAGAACGCAAAACACGGTTTAGCTTTTGGTTCAGGTTTGGCTGCAATAGATTGTGTTATTCGTTTATTTAGTCCAAACGATCATATTATTGCAGGTGATGATTTGTATGGCGGAACGTATAGAATGTTCACCAAAATATTTTCTAAATATGGATTAACATTCACTTTTGTAGATATGAATGACCCAGAAAATGTTGCCAAAGCAATTACCAAAAATACCAAAATGATTTGGTTGGAAACACCCACAAACCCCTTATTAAAAGTAGCCGATATTAAAGCAATTACAAAAATAGCGAAAGCTAATAATTTAATTTCTGCAGTTGATAATACGTTTGCAACACCATACATTCAAAATCCGTTAGATTTAGGAGCCGATATTGTAATGCATTCGGCTACCAAATACCTTGGCGGTCATTCAGATTTGGTTATGGGTGCATTAATGCTAAACGATGATGAACTGCATCAACAATTAAAATTCATACAGTTTGCTGCTGGTGCAATAACAGGTCCAATGGATTCGTTTTTAGCGTTAAGAGGTGTAAAAACTTTAGCAATACGTATGGAAAGGCATTCTCAAAATGGGATGGCTGTAGCGCAATATTTAGAAGCACATGATAAAGTAAAAGAAGTCTATTATCCTGGTTTAAAATCGCACCCAAATTATGAGGTAGTCAAAAAACAAATGCGCTCTTTTGGTGGTATGATTTCATTTAAATTAAAAAATGAATCACAAGCAACAACCTTCAAAGTACTAGAAAATTTAAAAATATTCACTTTGGCAGAATCACTTGGTGGCGTAGAAAGTTTAGTGAATCATCCAAGTACAATGACACACGCATCCATTCCAGAACCAGAACGTTTAAAAATAGGCATTACAGAATCTCTTATTCGTTTGAGTGTTGGTATTGAAGATGAAGAAGATTTAATTGGTGATTTAGAGCGTGTTTTAGGGATGGTTTAGTTTTGGTCACTCTGAGGAAGATATGACGAAGCGTCTAATAAAAAGAGTGTTTATAGTTTACTCGTTCTCGACTTCGCTCGAACTGACATTCTATTGTAGAATTTATTTAATAAGTATACTCTGTCAATTCGAGCGAAGTCGAGAATGAATTTAAAAATGTATTATGAAAACTTATTACGTTTATTTATTATTATGTAATGATAGATTAATATATACAGGTATTACAAATAATTTACAAAGGCGAATTAACGAACATAATTCTGGAGAAAATAAAACATCATTTACTTTCAAAAGAAGACCTTTAAAACTAATATTTTCACAAGAATTTAATGATGTTAATCAAGCAATATATTTTGAAAAAAAAATTAAAAAGTGGAGTTCTAAAAAAAAACTTGCTTTAGCAAATGGAGATTTTGATTTATTAAAACTCTTATCAGAATGTAAAAATGAAACACATTTTAAAAACAAATAGTTTAATAAGTATATACTGTCAATTCGAGCGAAGTCGAGAATGGTTTTTACAAGAGTGTATATAGTTTACTCGTTCTCGATTCCGCTCGAACTGATATTCTATTGTAGAATAAATTTGAAAAGTATATACTGTCAATTCGAGCGAAGTCGAGAATGGTTTTTACAAGAGTGTATATAGTTTACTCGTTCT